>JAGTVG010000157.1 GCA_018224645.1 Cyclobacteriaceae bacterium | reverse complement strand
ATGGGGACGGAGCATTGCTGGCGTGTTTCTGCGGAGATGCCGGAATAACCTGTCCTGCAGAATTTACCCGAAGATTAAATAATACAGAATAAAAATCGTTCTATTTTACGATTACATTTTTTTCGGAAAAGATATTAATATTACAAAAAACAGAGAATCATGATGTTGAATAAACAAAAGACCTTTTTATTGATTGTTTTATTCATTTCCTACTCGACTGTTTTTGCACAATTCCAGTCTCCTGATTTTAAATGGACCAAAACCACCCATGAATTTGGGAAAATCAAGCATAAATCTCCGGTTTCCATCGAATTTGAATTCACAAATAAAGGACAGGCGCCCCTTGTCATATCCGAAGTGGAGGGTTCCTGTGGCTGTACGGTGGCCGAATATACCAGAGATCCCATATTACCCGGAAAAAAGGGAAAGGTAAGGACCACTTTTGATGCAGCCGCCCTTGGTAAATTCCATAAGACCATCAAGGTAGTTGCCAATGTCGAAGGAGGTCCGGAATATCTGTATGTACAGGGTACGGTGGTACCCTGAAGCAGAAGCGATGACATTCGTCAAAGGGATGTCATCGCTTCTGCTTCAGGGATTTTTGACTTTTACATAGCAGTTAATTCACCTTTGCTTATATTTGTCGAAGATCCGGGTTGTTAGTTCAGTTGGTTTAGAGCGTCCCGCCAGAGGCGGGAAGGTCGCTAATCAGAAACACAAGATATTGTAAAGGGGTTGTTAGCTCAGTTGGTTTAGAGCGTCCCGCCAGAGGCGGGAAGGTCGCTGATCAGAAACGCAAGATATTGAAAAGGGGTTGTTAGCTCAGTTGGTTTAGAGCGCTTGCTTGACAGGCAAGAGGTCGCTGGTTCGAATCCGGTACAACCCACCATATCAATGATTGAATGATTGAATGATTCGGTCAATTCAATTTTCCGGTTTCCACTTTTCCGGGTTTTTTCAACCCAAACGTTCCACTTACGATGAATTGTTAATCGAAGAACGATAGAATGAGGATTACGGGATTTTAATTATATCCTTCCTGCGCCATTCCGTTTGTTTCTGTCTGCTTTTTATAGTTTTGCCAGCATCAGGCTGGCCAGCGACAAGGTCATAAAAAATCCGGCCATATCGGTGATCGTAGTCAGTACCGGACCGGAAGCCAGGGCAGGATCAAAACCGAACTTTTTGATGATCAGGGGCAATGTGCCTCCCAGCGATACAGCCAACACGGTGTTGATAGAAAGAGCGCCGCCAACCACCAGGCCCAGATAAATATTCTCTTTCCATAAATAGGCCGCCAATCCGATGAGTATTCCTAAAGCAAGTCCATTCAATAAACCGACGGATATTTCCTGCAACCATACCCGCATCGCCTCATAGGGTTTAACCACACCCAGGGAGAGTTCACGCATGCTCACTGCCACCGCCTGATTCCCTGAACATCCACTCATATCCGATATGATCGGAAGAAATACCGCCAGGGCAATGACGGCACTCAATGTTTCCTGATAAAAGGCAATTACACTGGCGGCCATAATGTTCAATAAAATATTGATGCTTAACCACGATAACCTTCGTTTTGACCGGATCAGCAGCGGCATGGTCCTGAGTTCTTCACCGCCAACAATTCCCTGTGTTGACAGTAAGTCAATGCTTGCCCTTTCATTTTTTGCCTCCAGGATATGTTTTCTCAATACAACACCCACCAGTTGATGTTTGTCATTCAGCACAGGAACGCCATAAAAATCATACTTATCAAAAAAACTGATCAGGCCATCGAGGGTGGTTGAATCCTGTACGGTAAAGGTATCGCGAATCACGATCTCGGAAAGCCTGGTATTGATTTTTGACATGAGAAGATCCTTCATCTGCAATACGCCCACGAATCCTTCATCAGCGGTGACATAAAGATACTGTACATTATATTTCTTATATTTTTCAACATTTTCTCTCAGGTCATTTACCACCTCTCCCACAAATTCATTTTCATGATAGGTGAGAAACTCAGTGATCATCAAACCTCCGGCGGTTTCGGGTTTATACTGGATCAGATTTTTTACGTCTGCCGCCTCCTCGGGCTTCATCCTTTTAATGATCGCCTCAGCATTTTCAGGTCTTAATCCTGATAGCAGGTCGGCCTGATCATCACTTTCCATTTCATTGAGAATGGCAGCCGCCTCTTTAACCTTCATGGTTTCAATAATGGAAGCCGCCTGTGCTTCCGGGATGTCCTCAATAATATCCGCAGCATCTTCGGGCGACAGGAGTGTAAGCAGAAGCCGTTGTTCATGCAAATCCATGTGGCTGATAGACCGGACAATCTCTTCCGATTTCAACGAATTCAAATAGGCTCGAACAAGATCTGGATTCCTGGTTTCCAGAAGATCCAATAATCGTTCCCAAGGCCGTTTTACCTCATTCATGCTCATCATAAAGTTTTAAGTAATTTAGACCAGCTAAAATACTGATTGATTCGAATCAGTTAACACCCGGTTTTTTTACAAAATTTAGTATTACTTTCTGAGATATCAGCTATCCAATGCACCACTTCCCGTAAATATTTCCTGATTATAATATCCAAATGTTAGTATTTTTGATGAGGATAAAATTTCAACAGGATGAATCAACTTTTTAAACTTTCACCTTTTCTCCTGATTCCATTGAATCTGGCCGGTCAGACCTACCTTAATGACTGGGAAAACCCGGGTATATCAGGGATCAACCGCCTTCCAGCGGCTGCCACTTCAATTTCCTTTGAGTCCATAGAAAAAGCAAAAGATGCTGACCGGAATTCTTCTTCCCGGTATTTTTCACTGAATGGCCCGTGGAAATTTAACTGGTCACCTGTTCCGTCGGAAGCACCGGAAGAGTTTTATACAGCAGGTTTCCCGGTATCTGCATGGGATGAAATCCCCGTTCCCGCGAACTGGGAATTACATGGTTACGGTACCGCCATCTATACAAACATTACCTATCCTTTTGTGCCGGTGGATCCCCCCTATGTCCCGGAAAATGATAATCCCGTAGGATGTTACGTAAGGGATTTCGATCTTCCTGCTTCATGGAAGGGCATGAATATCACCCTGCATTTCGGAGGTGTCAGTTCAGCCTTTTATGTATGGCTGAATGGTGAATTTTTAGGATACGGTGAAGACAGTATGCTGCCTTCCGAATTCGATATTACCCATACCGTAAAAAGCAGGAACAACCGGCTGGCTGTTAAGGTATACCGCTGGAGCGACGGAAGTTATCTTGAGGACCAGGATCACTGGCGTCTGAGTGGTATCCAGCGGGATGTGTTTTTATCCGCTTCCCCGGAAATCCACATAAAGGATATTTTTATCCAGACCGGATTTGATGAAAATTTTAAAGATGCAGTGCTGAAGATCAGGCCCAAAATTCATTACAGGGATGGTGAAAAAGCATCTTCCTGGCTGATAGGCATGAACCTGTATGATGAAAATCTGGCACCCGTAATTGGTGAGGACATTGAAAAGAGCCTGGATGGCCTCATCAAAATAAAATATCCCCAAACAGGGCATATCCGCTTCGGTTTTTTCGAAGAAAAGGTGGTGCAGCCCAAACAATGGTCTGCAGAAGATCCGAACCTCTACACCCTGGTGGTCTGGTTGAAGGATGAAAAAGGTAAAATCCGGGAGGCCCGGAGTTTCAGGGTCGGATTCCGTGATCTGAAAATAGAAAAAGGAGAGCTGCTTGTCAATGGACGACCGGTGAAACTGATGGGTTCAAACCGGCACGATCATGATCCTGTGAACGGTAAAGTGGTATCCAGGGAATCAATGCTCCGGGATATCCGGCTGATGAAGCAGTTTAATTTTAATGCAGTCAGGGCTTCGCATTATCCCAACGATCCTTACTGGCTGGATCTCTGTGATGAATACGGGCTGTATGTTATCGATGAAGCGAATCTTGAAACGCATGGATTGTATTCGATGTTATCCAATGATCCTGAATGGCATGAAGCTTTTCTTTCCAGGGCAATCCGGATGGTGGAGCGGGATAAAAATCATCCCAGCATCATCATGTGGTCGCTCGGGAATGAATCCGGTTCCGGACCCAATCATGCAGCCATGGCCGGCTGGATCAAAGCCTATGACCCGACCCGGTTCATTCATTATGAAGGGGCCCAAACCAACATCGATGATATGCCGATGGATCCGCCTTCCCCGGATCCTCCCTATGTGGATGTGATCAGCAGGATGTACTGGACCATCGGGGATATGGTGAAACTGGCCACTGCCGATCATGACGACCGGCCGGTAATGTGGTGTGAGTATGCCCATGCCATGGGCAATTCGGTTGGTGATCTGGAAGCTTTCTGGGAAAAGATCCGGTCACATAAAAGACTGCTGGGCGCATTCATCTGGGACTGGGTGGACCAGGGAATTGTCAAACATACCGGTGATGGCAGGCCTTACTGGGCATACGGGGGAGATCTTGGGGATACCCTGATCAACGACGGAAATTTCTGCATCAACGGAGTAGTCTATCCGGACAGGTCGCCTAAACCCGCAACTTTTCATTGTAAGTACGTTTTTCAGCCAGTAGATGTGGTTCCTGTTGATTCTGGAATGGGTGCTTTCAGCGTAAGGAACCGTTATGACTTCAAAAGCCTTGACCATCTGGCCGGGCAATGGATCCTCACCCGCAATGGCGAATCCATCAATACAGGTATCCTGGATATTACGGGAATAAAATCCGGTGAAGAAAAGATTTTCCGTATTCCTATTGAAGTGCCTGAATATCCTGAACCCGGGGAAGAATATTTTCTGAATTTTTCTTTTCAGCTGAAAGAGGAAGTCTCCTGGGCAAACAAAGGACATAAAGTGGCCACCGGACAATTCAGGATCCCGGCGGAGAACCGGCTGTTTTCCTTGCTGGATGTGACGGAGATACCAGCCTTGAAATTATCGGAAAGTGAAAAATCATATTCGGTCTCCGGAGAAAATTTTGAAATGTTATTTGACAGGCAGAACGGATATCTCAGTTCGGTCAGTTTTCTTGGTCAGGTGATCATTGAGGATCCGATGAAACCCAATTTCTGGCGACCACAGACCGATAATGATTTCAGGGGAGCCATGACGCATATCGGGCAGGGTGCCTGGAAAAAGGCTGGCCCCGGTGCCAGGTTGGCCAGTATGGACGTTATCCGGATTCACGATGGGGTGGTAAAAATTATCTGCCGTCATCTTCTGCCCTATGTTCATTCCGGACTCATCATGAGTTATACAATTTTTGGTTCTGGTGATATACTTGTCCACTATACGTTCGAACCCGGAAAAGATCTTCCCGAAATCCCGCGGATCGGTTTGCAGCTCGGATTGAATAAATCCATGCAGGCGATCAAATGGTTTGGCAGGGGCCCCATGGAATCCTACCGGGACAGGAATTCGAGTGTCCCTGTCGGCTTGTACAGGCAGGATGTTACCCGGGATTACCAGATGTATATCAAACCCCAGGAAAGCGGGAATAAAACAGATGTAAGGTGGGCTTCAATCGAAAATACTCAAGTTGGTCTTCTGATCATGGCAAAGGAAAAGATCAATGTAAGTGCCTGGCCCTATTCCATGGAAGCCATCGAAAATGCACGGCATACGGTTGATCTGGTCCCCGGGGACTGGATCACCCTGAATATTGATAAAATGCAGATGGGACTGGGAGGGGACGATTCGTGGTCAGTTAAAGCAAAACCCCATGAAAAATTCAGGATCTACCCTGCTCATTATTCCTGGTCGTTCCGGTTATCATTGATCGATTTACAGAAGCGCCCGGCCAGGGAACTGGTTAATACGTGGTTACCTGAATACTAAAACATGCAATCCGCAGGAAAATATATCATTCTGATTGGAATCATCCTGGTGATCCTGGGCCTGATCGTGCATTTTGCAGGCAACAGCCTTAACTGGCTGGGCAGATTACCCGGCGATATCAGGATTGAAAAGGAAAATCACCGTGTTTATATCCCGGTCACCTCGATGATCCTTATCAGCATTATTCTTACCATTATCATTAATCTGATCAGGAAATTTTTCTTATAGAAACTGTGCCGGTCTGTTTCAGGTTCTGGGGGATGGTTACGGGAATGCCAGTTATTCAGGTTGATATTCAGGATGATTTGAAGACTTTACAAGATTTTTGCCGGTAGCCCTATCTAATTTTATTTTTTTTATTGATCTTGCCAGTATGCCCCCAGGGGCTGGATTACCATAACAGATTTGTTTCTATGGCTAAAAAAAGGAAAAAATCAACAACAAGGTTGTATATCTGGGTTATCGTGGGTCTTGTCCTTGGTATTTTATCGGGTATACTGCTTGAGAATTATGTTGCCGGATTCGGAATTTTTATTGCTTTTGCCGGTTTTGCCTGGATCGTTTCAGGGATGGGCATGAAATGAATTATTCAATGTTTTAAATGGGAAAGCCGCCGGCAGGAATGGTTTACCGGGATGTTGAGGATCATTGGTACAGCCATAAAAGTCCAATCCTCTTCATATTTATTATCTTAGTGATATGAACTTTTTCTTTCATATCGTATCCGGGATTTTCCCGAATATTTTTCATCCGGGTTCGGATCGTTTGTGATATTAATTGATAAATTTGCGTACTGATTTCAGACCAATTTTAAAACGTAAGACATCTCGCACTTCATAAATTCACGATCATGAAAAAATGGTTAATACCCGTTATCATCATTGGCGTTCTTGCCTTTATCATTTACAGATGGGCAGTGGGTTTCAACAATACAGCCATAAATTATGAAGAGGATGCCAAAACTGCCTGGTCGGATGTAGAAAGTGCCTACCAGCGCAGAAATGATTTGATCAATAACCTCGTTAAAACGGTACAGGGTGCAGCTGATTTTGAAAGGGGAACGCTAACCGATGTCATCGAGGCCCGGGCAAAAGCCACACAGGTCAATATTGATCCGGCCAATCTAAGCCCTGAAAAAATTGCAGAATTTCAGGCTGCACAATCCGGCGTGTCTTCGGCGTTGTCAAGATTACTGGTTACGGTTGAACGTTATCCGGAACTTAAAGCCAACCAGAATTTCCTGGAGCTGCAGGCGCAACTGGAAGGTACAGAAAACAGGATCAATGTTGCCAGGGACCGTTATAATGAACAGGTAAATACCTATAACATACATATCAGAATATTCCCGAATAATGCGCTGGCAGGAATCTTCGGATTTGAGCAAATGTCACGATTTGCCGCACAGGAAGGTGCGGAAATAGCTCCTGAAGTCGAATTTGATTTTAATTAGGTATTATGGCCAATATTGAGGATATACTTTCTGCCGGGGAGGAAGAGGAAATTGTTGAGGCAATACGGCAGGCAGAAAAGACCACATCGGGAGAGATACGGATCCATATCGAAAGAACTGCTCCGGAAGAGGCCATAGAAAGGGCTGCGGAGGTGTTTCATTTTTTGAAAATGGACAATACCCGGGAACGGAATGGCGTATTGATCTACGTAGCCGTTGAATCACGGGTCTTTGTGATCTTTGGGGATAAAGGAATCAATGAGGTAGTTCCCCCAGGATTCTGGGACACTACCAGGGACATCATGCTGAAACATTTTAAAGAGGGGGATTACAAACAGGGGATTATAGAAGGCGTATTGAAATCCGGAGAGCAGCTTCAAAAATATTTTCCCTGGAAGCATGGAGACGATAACGAACTCCCGGATGAGATATCAAAAGGATGATGAATAAAAAAGATAAATTTTTAATCATTGTTTTTATCGGTTTAACCGCTTTTCATACCGGGTCGGGCCAATTCAGGATCCCTGATAAACCAGCAATGGAAACCAGTGTTTACGACTATATCGGTTTACTGGATGACGCAGAAAAATCGGCCCTGGAAGATAAACTTGTAAAATATTCGGATACTACATCCACCCAGATCGTAATGGCCATTATATCCTCCACGGAAGGGGAAAATATCAATTACCTGGGTGCGCAATGGGGTGAAGAATGGGGAATCGGCCAGGCAAGGGAAGATAACGGTATCCTGATCATCCTGGCGAAGGATGACCGTCAGATCGCGATCAATACGGGACAGGGGGTTGAACATTTATTGACGGATGCTCTGTCGAAACGGATCATTGAAAATATCATTTTGCCGGAATTCAGGAGCGGGGATTTTTATGCCGGGTTGGACAGGGGAGCCGATGTCATTTTCACCGTGCTGCAGGGGGAATACCAGGGGACCAGGCAGGAGGAAGGCGATAATTTCTCTTTTGGGAATCTGATCTTCCTGATTTTTATTATTACCATGGTTGTATACTTCATTTTCCGGCGCAGGGGAGGTGGTGGCGGCGTCGGTGGCAGTAACCGGAAGAGAGGTTTACGCGGATTAAGCCCTATGGATGCCATCATATTAAGCAGCCTGGGCCGGGGTGGATTCCGTGGATCCGGCGGTGGCGGATTCGGAGGTGGATCCGGCGGCGGTGGTTTCGGTGGTGGTTTCGGAGGCGGCGGTTTCGGCGGGGGCGGAGCAAGCGGAGGCTGGTAGATTTTCAGTTGTTATTCGAAAACATCCCTAATAGATTAAGAGATTCATGGATTCGCAATATCTGAATTCCAATTGGTCGAAGTAATCATGTAACCTCCCCGGGTTTGGGGATCCTGATTACTTTGATAATTACGACAGTAAATTCCCCCGGGGGAAAATCATTGTACCGTTAGATTTATATCTTTTTTTTCAAATCCGGTGAAGAAAATAATGGCCACCATTCGGCCAACTCGTCATAAATTTTCATTTAGTCCTTTATTCACTTGTATTCCCTGATTTATCCACGGCAAGGACCCTGTAATGGAACCGGGGCAGATTCCGGATCCGTTTATCGGCATATTCATTGCTTACCGTCGTACCGATCTCATTCCTTGGAATGATCTCCACATTTTCATCGATCGACCTGTAAATGCGGTAATAACAGAGATCTTCCTCCTGATTCGACTCCCATGTCAGTACCTCTGCCTCCCGCTGATCCACCTCCTTCCGGACAATGGTCAAACCTTTAACAGGTGCAGGCGGTTCCTCATCATAAAAAGTAGTGTATACCACCAGTGAATAGGCGGGGATGGAATCCGAAAAAGCCCTGTCCTTGAGGAATACCTTTTTTGAAGGACCCTGCATATCTCCGAAATAATTGAAGGGGACATCTTCCGGATCATAGATATATTTCCTGAAGGGTTTTTCTTCAGAGGTGGCATTCATTTCAAATTTTACATACCTGGGTTCCCGGTTCCTGTTGACAATGGCTACGGAGTGGGATCCATTTTCAAGGTTTTTAATCGCGCATACCCTTAACAAGGTGTCGGATGTATTCACCTGATAGACTTCCGCAGGACCCCGGAAAAACCTGGTCAGCAAACCAACTGCATAATAATTGGGTTTTGTGGTATGGTCATCGAAATACCATTTGAATACACCCCATTTATTTACCCGGTATCCAAATTCCTGGCTTGGCGGTATTCCCGGTATATCGCTGAACGTCCAGTAGCTGCTGGCATAAATCCCGCCATTGATCTGGGCAATAATCGCTTCTGAAAGCTGTATTCCCACGTACGGCTCCTGGGGGACATTATTGTAGATCATTCCATCATAGTAAACAGAATCGATAAAGAATGAACCCTGTTTGGGCCCGAATTCACCCATGATGAATTTTTTATTTTTACTCCTGGCCAGATCAGCACCCCATTTCATTTTATCAAGGAAAAAACCATAAAAGGTCAGATCATCCAGATGGTAGCTGTTGATATAATGATGGCCTCCGTAGACACCGGTGATATTGTCCATATTTTCTGCGGCCCATTCAATCGTGTGCCAGTATTCGAAGGGAGAAGCATCGGTGGCAAGCAGTTTTACCGGTAATTCCCTTTTATCCAGCTCATCATAAAAGAGCTGATGGATACGTTTGAACCTGTCAAGTTCATTATTTTTCACCATGGAGGCCCAGAAATCCAGGGAAAGTTCATTGGTCATACAGTAATAACGGATATTTTCAAAACCCTTATCCCGGATAAGGTATTCCATATTATCGACTTCTTTTTTAACATAATCACCTTCTGTTTTATAATCATGGATCGATTGCACACCGAATGAGGTAAGATAGATCTCAGTATTGGTGTTTTTCATCATGTCCAGATATTCACTCATCTGGTCGAGATCAGCCCGCGTCCATTCCGGATTATCATTCACACGGGCGAAGGAAGGATTCAGTTCCCGCCATCTTTTCGCAAATACCTGTTCGTAATGCCATTTTGAAGGTTTTCGGGTGTGAAAAATAACATGAAATCCTACGCCCCCAAATTTTTCATTGAGCAATTCAGGGGTTACCAGGATCGATGCATCCGGTTCATTGATATCACTGCGGTTTCCCGAACAGCTGATCAGCAGGGAAAGGATCGGAATAAAAAATATAATTTTCATTTTAAAAATAATTAAGCAAGGAAAAAATCAAATTAACCAGTTTATAATTATACTAAATTTAGAGACTTTTTCTTCTTTATCAAACATTACAGAATGGCAGTAAAAAGCAGTTTTTTCCCCGAAAGTATTTTTTCCCAGGTTAAAATTTGTTAAACGAACCAATGAAAATTGTGGCTTTTTATCCGTTTATTTAATTTAGTCGCCTATTTACGATTACTTAATCAGCCGGAATAAACTTGGATTGATTTTATTTCGTTAATTAGTTAGTAAAACTTTGCCGCCTTCATGCATAAAATTTTTTTGGTCTTAATTGGGATCTGCTGCTCGATTCTTTCACTTCGTGCGCAATTCAATCATTTTCAGAATTATACAGTGGAGGATGGGTTACCTCAATCACAGGTCCAAGCCATTTACGAGGATGACCGTGGAAATTTATGGTTTGGAACCAATGGCGGCGGGTTATGCCGGTTCACAGGGAATGGATTTGAAACGTACACCAGGAGGGACGGACTCCTGAGCGATATTATTTTGGAAATCACGGAAAATATAAACGGTGAACTGGTAATCAGAAGCATGCTGGGCCTTTCGGTTTTTGACGGGCAAAAATTCGAAAATTTTCCTTTCACAAATATAAATTTCAATTCAATTCCGAACCTGAATCGCGATTCTGTCGGGAATTTCTGGTTTAAGGCGTTATCCAATGAACAAAAGCCCGAAATATACCGATTTGATGGAGAAAAATACATAAATTTTTCAGCCGGATATGATCAGTTCAAAGACCTTAAGGTCAGGAATTTTATGGTCCAGGATGGCCAGGGAAACATGGTTTTCAGCATCGGCAGGGATATCTATTTTTACGCAGGTGAAGAATTACAGAGACATCCTTTATCAGGCCATCCGTTACTTACGGATCAGACAATCATTTATTTTCACCTGGACAGAAAAGATAATCTCTGGATATTCACCGTCGACGATAATGGCCAGCCGCAGGGCTACCTGTACAACGAGGATCTCGAAAAAGTTAATTTTCCTTCCCTGATCGATTTTCATCGGATCAATGCTTTTTTTGAAGACAGGGATGGGAATTTCTGGCTGATAAACCCTGTTAAAAATGAACTTTATCATTGGACCGGCGGACCGGGAAATGACGAGGTGAATGTATTCAGTGACCGGTACGGGCCTGATTTTTCAAGCATTAAGGCCATTTCCCAGGACCATGAAGGAAATATCTGGTTTGGTTCCGACGGGAATGGGATCTATAAATACGGAGGAAGCAAATTTATATCATTCCAGTCCAGCCAGGGTCTGGACAATCACTTTATCTGGTCATTATACCAGGACACAAAAGGCACCATCTGGTTCGGAACAGCCAATGAAGGATTGATTTCATGGGATGGCGATACATTGGTTCATTATCCACCGGATGAAACCGCCTTCCCCGGTATCATCCGTGCGATATTCGAACATGAAGGAAGATTAATGGTTGGCGGTTCGAAGGGGTTATGGTCACTTGACGGGAATACCTATCAACATGAGAATAAAAGATATGGCCTGGCCGGTGATGTCGGCGTGGCGGAGGTTTTTCCTGATGGTAATCAAATATGGATAGGAACGTATAATCATGGATTATTCCGTCATATGAACGGTACGGTCGTCCAGTACAACCAGGAAAATTCCGCGCTGAACCATAACCAGGTCGACAATATCATCAGGACCGGGGATGGCCTGTTATGGATTGCCACCAGGGGAGGCCTTACGCGATATGACGGAAAAGAATTCAAAACCTTTCAGCATTCCGGCCATATTGGTTTCACGGCGTTACTTCAATTGACTGAAGACAGGTTCGGGTATTTATGGGCAGCAACTTACGGTGCTGGTGTTTTCCGTATTCTGATCGATGAAAATGATCAGTTAGAGGTATTCAGGATCGATTCGGAATTTGGGCTTTCATCGGATAATGTGTATTCTATTCTGACGGATACTGACGGCAATATCTGGGCGGGATGTCAGAACGGTGCTGATAAGATCACATTGGATGAGGACGGCAGCATCCTGGATATCCGGAATTATGACAATTTTGAGGGTTTTACCGGTTTTGAAAATAATGCCAAGGCGAATCTGGTCAGCAGGGATGGACGGTTGTGGTTCGGGACCATCAAGGGCGCCATGGTTTATGATCCCGTCATGGATAAGATCAATGAATTTCCGCCCAGGACCAATGTTACAAGCCTGCAGTTATTCTATAAGGATGTTGACTGGAATGATGAATCCTATACAAAATATTATACGGATCTGACGCCCTGGACAAAATTACCTGAAAACCTGGTCCTGCCCTTCAACCGGAATCATATCACATTTGAATTCGAAGGTTTGAGTTATTCAGTGCCGGAAAAAGTACTTTTTCAATGGATGCTTGAGGGTGTTGACCAGGAATGGTCACCACCTTCTGAACGGTCATATTCCGTTTATACCAATTTGAATCCGGGTTTCTATACCTTTAAGGTGAAAGCTGCCAACAACGATGGTATCTGGAACGAAGTACCAACCGAATTTTCATTCCAGATAAAACCACCTTTCTGGGGTACATGGTGGTTCAGGAGCATAGTCTTCACATTTATCGTCGCCCTGATCATTATCATATCCTGGCTCAGGAACAAAGTAATACGGGAAAAACGCGAGGAACTGGAGCAACTGGTCGCATTTAAAACAAAAAAACTGGAACATCAGAAAGCGGAGATCCTTCAAAAGAATGAAGCTTTAAAAGCCCAGTACAACAACCTGGAAATGTTGAGCAAGATCGGCAGGGATATTACTGCAAACCTCACGGTGGAATCATTGCTCGATAGCATTTATAAAAAATTGAATTCATTGATGGACGCACCGGTTTTAGGCATCGGAATTCTGAACAGGGATAAAGACTCGGTAGATTTCCCCTATCTCTTAAAGAACGGGAAAAACGTTGGCCTGAAAAGTATTCCTTTTGAGGATGAACAAAGTCTTGCCATTAAATCAATCAGGGAAAACCGGGAAATTATCATCCACAACATTACAGCGGAGGATGAAGGTAAATACCTGGAATTGCATCTTCCAGGCATTTCCGATGATTCCTATTCGGTGGTTTTTCTTCCATTGTTCTATAACAATAAACCATTGGGTGTGCTTACCGTGCAGAGTTTTAAACCTGATTCATACACCGAATATCATCTGAACATTCTGCGGAACCTTGCCACCTATACAAAAATCGCCCTTGAAAATGCCCATGCCTATGAAAAGATCCAGGACCAGAAAGAAAAACTGACCCAGGCCAATCAAAATATCTCCCTGCAGAAAACTGCGATCGAGGAAAGCAATAAAAAACTCCAGGAGTTAAATCAGGAAAAAAATAATATCATAGGCATTGTGGCGCATGATTTAAAAAATCCGCTGACAAGTGCATTGACCATGGTCACCATCCTGAAAAATGAAAATAATAATCTGAACCAGGATCAGAAGCTCTGTATCGAGATCATTGAAAAATCGGTTGTCCGGATGAATGACATGATTTCCAGGCTGCTTGACATCAAAAAGATCGAGGATAAGATCATCAAACTTAGACTTGAAAAGGTAAACCTCGAACAGATCATCCATGATGTGAATAAAAACCTGCTTAACGAGATCAACCGGAAGAAAATCCATTTTTCAGTGTTCGCGGAGGAACTTTATGCCAAAGTTGATCCTGATTATGCCGTCCAGGTTTTTGAGAATCTTTTGTCAAATGCCATCAAATTTTCCCCTCCGGAAAAAAATGTAACCGTAAAACTGCTCAAGAACAATGGCAAAGCCAGGGCGGAGATCATTGATGAAGGCCCCGGGCTCACCGAGGATGATAAGAAAAAAGTATTCGGGAAATTCCAAAGGTTGAGTGCAAGGCCAACCGGCGGTGAACAATCCACCGGCCTGGGTTTATCCATTGTTAAAAAATATGTTGAGGCCATGCATGGAAAGGTCTGGTGTGAAAGTGAATATGGCAAGGGAGCCAATTTTATCGTTGAATTCAAAAGGGTTGATTGATGAAATAAATGGCGGTCCGGAAACAGGAAAGTCGGGTTCTGTTTTTCACCGGTATTTCCGGAAAATTATTCCGCTTCCTGCATCGTCCCTTGCCGATGCATAAAAAATCGCGAATCCTTGATCATATCAGATAATTATCGTTTTATTTTGCTGAACAAATGAATTATGGGAGAATATTTTTTTCTGAACGGTAAGATCCTGCCCGCTTCGGAAGCTGTACTGAAAATTACCGATCTTGCCTTGTTGCGTGGATTCGGAATATTCGATTTTATGCGTACCTACCGGCAGAAACCGTTCATGATAGATCATTATCTCAGGAGGTTTTTTAATTCGGCCCGGCTGATGGATCTGGAAATACCCTTGAGCAAGGAAGAAATCACAGAGATCATCATGCAGCTGCTGGAAAGGAACCGGATATTTGAAGCAGGAATCAGAATGGTGCTCACGGGCGGGTATACATCCAATGGATATACGCCCGCAGAACCTAATTTTTTCATTCTCATCGAAAAGATCAATTTCCCGCCCCAATCCAGTTATGAAAATGGGATCAGACTCTACTTTTATCAGCATCAGCGGGAATTCAGCCAGATAAAATCCATCAATTACCTTTCTCCCATCCTCCTCAGGAAGAGGATCGAGGCTGCCAATGCATTTGATGTACTGTATCATTTCAATGACCAGGTGCTTGAAGTGTCAAGAAGCAATTTTTTCATCATCAGAGATCAGAAAGTCATTACGCCGGATACAAATGTGCTTCCGGGTATCACGAGAAGTTCGGTAATTCACATGGCCAGGGAATATTGCACTGTCGAGGAACGGCCCTTACCGGTGGATGAACTCTGGCAGGCCGACGAAGCCTTTATGACCGGGACCACAAAAAAAGTTCTTCCTGTCGTTCAGGTTGGTGATCATATCATTGGGAGCGGATCTCCCGGCCCTGCTACCCGGAAGTTGACGGAATTATTCAAAAATTTTGAAGACAGCCACGTTTAGATCCCGAACAGGTCAGAAGAAAGGTATCGGTCACCCCGGTCACAAATGATACAGACAAGGGTACCTTCCTCCAGCTTACCGGCGAGTTTCAGTGCGGCGGCCACAGCCCCTCCGCTGCTCATCCCGGCAAAAATACCTTCTTCCCGGGCAAGCCTCCTGGCCATTGTTGTGGATTCCTCCTGGGAAACATCGATGATCTGATCCACCCTTTCCGGTTCATATATTTTTGGCAGATATTCCCTGGGCCATCGCCGGATTCCGGGAATTCTTGCCCCATCCTTTGGCTGAACGCCAACGATTCTGATGGCCGGATTCTGTTCTTTCAGGTACCTGGAAACACCCATAATGGTCCCGGTTGTTCCCATTGAAGAAACGAAGTGAGTGATTTCGCCCCCGGTATCCCGCCAAATCTCAGGTCCGGTGGTTTTGAAATGCATCTTATAATTGTCAGGATTGGCGAACTGGTTCAGCATATGATATCCTCCCCTGGCGACCTGTTCATGTGCATAATCAATGGCTGCCTCCATGGAACCTTCGGCCGGTGTAAGGACAACTTTGGCACCAAAAGCCTTCATGGTTTGAATCCTTTCCTTTGTTGAATTCTCAGGCATAACAAGCACAATCTCAAGCCTGAATAAGCTTGCTATCATTGCCAGGGCAATTCCTGTATTGCCACTGGTCGGCTCAATTAACTTGATACCATCCTGCAATTCCCCCCTTTCCAGCGCACCCTTGATCATGCCATAGGCTGCCCTGTCCTTAACACTGCCACCAGGGTTATTCCCTTCCAGTTTTGCATAGACTTTTACGTGTTTTTTCTTAATCAGATTATTGAGTTTTACCATCGGTGTGTTACCGATCAAATCAATGATATCAGACATGGGGCAAGGAAATAATGGTTATTTGTAAAATTACTAACGAATGTTGAATGACTATGTTTAAAAAACAAGCGATCATCATCAATAACCAGATGGTCGAATGGAGGTTTAATTTAGTCGTTTAATTCCAAAAGATAACTTAGATTGCATTTATTCCTCAGCCTGATTTCAGTCTGTTATCTTTGTTTTGAGGCAATATTGAAAATATTATAGATTTGATTAATTCCTGATCACTTATGGCAGATAAAAAGTTATTTTTACTTGATGCGATGGCCCTGATATACCGTGCCCATTTTGCTTTCAGTAAAAGTCCACGGATAAATTCAAAGGGGATGAATACGGGAGCGGTGTTGGGCTTCACAAACAGCCTGCTTGATGTACTTAACAAGGAGGCGCCTACCCACATGGCCGTTGTTTTCGATACCCATGCGCCCACCTTCCGGCATGAATTTTTTGTGGATTATAAATCCACACGGCAGGAACAACCAGAAGACATAGGATTTGCCATTCCTGTCATCAAGGATCTCGTGGATGCATTTCGAATACCCTGCCTTGAACTGGATGGGTATGAAGCAGATGATATCATCGGGACTATTGCCAAAAAGGCGGCCCTGAAAGGATTTGAGGTTTATATGATGACCCCTGATAAGGATTATTCCCAGCTCGTGGAAGATTCCATTTTCCTTTATAAACCTGCCTACATGGGAAATGCAGTCGATGTCCTGGGCGTAAAGGAAGTACTGAAAAAATTTGAGATTGAAAACGTGGACCAGGTCCGTGATATCCTTGGCCTGATGGGTGATGTCGTCGACAATGTTCCGGGAATACCCGGGGTAGGCGCAAAAACGGCGGTTAAATTTATCCAGGAATTTGGAAGCATTGAAAACCTGGTAAAAAATACTCACAAACTGAAGGGAAAACTCAAGGATAAGGTTGAGGAATTTGCCAGCCAGGCTATCCTTTCAAAAAAGCTTGTAACCATCCATGTGGACGTCCCGATCGACTTCGAACTTGATAAAATGAAATTCAGGGAACCGGACAGGGAAAAGCTGAAAATCATTTTTGAGGAGCTTGAATTCAGGACCATGGCAAGGCGGATATTCGGGGAAAGCAGGATGACCGGCACGGACGACTCCGGTCAACTTTCCATGTTTCAGCAGGCGGAAACCGACGTTTCGATCGGGGAGATCAAAAGCGATAAATATAAAACCCTGGACGATCTTCCCTGTGAATATACCCTGATCGAGCATGAAGATGATCTGAAGAAACTGAACAAACAATTATTGAGCCATCAAGAGATCTGTTTTGATACAGAAACCACGGGTGTGAATGCCGTTGAAGCTGATCTGGTTGGTCTTTCCTTTGCAGTAAAGAAAGGGGAAGCCTTTTATATCCCTGTTCCCCAGGATCCCCAACTGATTAAGTCTATCCTGGATCAGATCCGTGAACCCCTGGAGGACCCTTCAATCCGTAAAATCGGGCAGAATCTCAAGTATGACATCCTTGTTCTTAAAAAGTACGGGATTGAAGTAAATGGCGGGCTTTTCGATACCATGATTGCCCACTACCTTTTTGAACCTGAAGGCCGGCACAGCATGGATGTGATGGCTGAAAATTTCCTGGGATATTCCCCGGTATCCATCGAAACGCTGATCGGGAAAAAGGGGAAGAACCAGTTGAGTATGCGCGATGTGGAAATCGAAAAAGTCTATACCTATGCCTGCGAGGATGCTGACATCACCCTTCAGTTAAAAGAAGCTTTCGAGCCCATTCTCAGGGAAAAAGGTTTAGTGAAATTATTTGAGGAGGTGGAATGCCCGTTGATCTATGTGCTGGCCGACATGGAATATTCCGGTGTACAGGTCGACCCGCAGACCTTATCCGTGCTTTCTGAAGAAATGGCCCGGGAAGCGAAAAAGCTCGAGAAGGAGATCTGTGACCTTGCCGGGTGTGAGTTCAATATTTCTTCCCCGAAACAGCTGGGGGAAATACTATTCGATGTGCTTAAACTGATTGACAATCCAAAAAAAACCAAAACGGGGCAGTATGCCACGGGGGAAGAAATTCTTTCAAGGCTTGCCGGGGAACATGTTATTGTACAGAGGATCCTTGATTACAGGGAGGTGCAGAAATTAAAATCCACCTATGTTGATGCCCTTCCCACAATGATCAGCCGGCGAGACGGCAGAGTCCATACGTCCTTCAATCAGACCATTGCCGCAACCGGAAGACTGAGTTCCACCAATCCAAACCTGCAGAATATTCCCATCCGGACGGAAAAGGGCCGGGAGATCAGGAAGGCATTTGTTGCTTCTGACCCTGACCATATTATCCTTTCCGTTGATTATTCTCAGATCGAACTCCGCATTATGGCAGCTTTTTCAAAGGATGAAAGCATGATACAGGCTTTCAGGGAGGGGAAGGACATTCATACCATTACCGCCAGTAAAATTTTTCAGGTTCCCCTAGACGAAGTTACCGGAGATAAAAGAAGGATCGCTAAAATGGCCAACTTCGGGATCATTTATGGAATTTCAGCTTTTGGCCTGTCGCAACGGCTAAACATCCCGCGCAGGGAAGCCGCCGAAATCATTGATGCTTACTTCAAGGAATTCCCTTCCGTGAAAAAGTATATGGATGATGTGATCAACAAAGCCAGGGAGAACGAATATGTGGAGACAATTCTCGGACGCAGGAGATATCTAAGGGACATAAATTCCCGGAATGCCACCATGCGTGGATTTGCCGAAAGGAATGCGATCAATGCGCCCATACAGGGAAGTGCCGCCGACCTGATCAAAGTGGCCATGATCAATATTTTTGATTATATGAAGAAGGAAAAATTAAGATCAAAAATGATCCTGCAGGTCCATGACGAACTAGTTTTCGATGTTTATGAGCCAGAATTGAAAGAATTGGAACCTGAAATAATCAAACTCATGAAAACCGCGATATCTTTGAATGTGCCGGTAGAGGTGGAATCCGGTACCGGTTCACACTGGCTCGATGCCCATTGATCGTTTATTATTAAAGTTAACCCCATACCGATGAAAAGAATTTTTTACCGATCTTTTTCTGCAGCACTTTTATTTTTTATCATTCTCAGTTGTTCATTGCGGAAAAATGATTTTTCCCCTCAGATCGAAGGAGAATTAAAACAATGGCATAAGATCACGTTCACCTTTGATGGTCCCGAATCTTCGGAAACGGATACATTGAATCCATTTCTTGATTACTGGATGGAGATGATTTTTTATAAGAATGACAGGGAAATTAAAATTCCCGGCCATTTCGCAGCAGATGGTAACAGTGCGGAAACCGGTTCTGATTCAGGCAATAAATGGCGGGTAATTTTCTGTCCCGAAGATTTTGGGCTATGGAATTACCGGGTATCTTTTCTGTCTGGCAAGAATGTTGCCGTCGTTGGAAATCCCGAAAATGCCGAACATGTATATTTTGATGGAACAGAAGGTGAATTTTTTGTCGAGCCTTCTGATAAAACCGGGAAAGATTTCCGGGCTCACGGCAGGATTCAATATGTGGGGCAACATCATCTCCGGTTCCAGGGAAGCGGAAAATATTTTTTAAAAGGCGGCGCCGACAGCCCGGAGAATTTTCTGGCCTATCAGGAATTTGACGGGACCATTTACCGGGGCGATGGGGTCCGGAGATTGGGAGAAGCCGGCCCGAATGAGTCATTGCATACCTATCGGCCCCACCTTCAGGACTGGAAGGAAGGCGATCCCACCTGGATGAACGGGAAAGGGAAGGGAATCATCGGTGCCCTCAACTATTTATCATCGGAAGGCATCAATTCAGTGTATATGCTTACCAATAACGTCGGAGGGGACGGGAAAGATGTATATCCGTGGACTGAATATGACGGGGATTTTACCCGTTTTGATATCAGTAAACTTGATCAATGGGAAATTGTTTTTTCCCACATGGATGTGCTTGGGATCATGTGTCATTTTGTTACCCAGGAAACAGAGAATGAATTGTTGCTTGACAGCGGCAATCTTGGTCTGACCCGGAAATTATATTACCGTGAACTCATATCCCGGTTTTCGCATCATCTCGGTATCACGTGGAACCTGGGAGAGGAAAATGGTCCTGCTCCCTGGCTTGGATTTGGCCAGAATGAGCAGCAGAGAAAGGACATGGCCAAATACATCAAGGAAACTGACCCATACGATAATTTTGTGGTCGTACATACCCTTCCGGATCAGCAATTGAGAGATGAGCTGCTGGATCAATTGCTGGGCTTCCCCTATCTGGATGGTCCAAGCCTTCAGACTGAGGTTGGCATTGTACATGCAGAGACGCTGAAATGGAGGGAGCTGTCAAAAGGCCGGGGAAGGCCATGGGTTGTGTGCAGTGACGAAATTGGTCCGGCAGATACGGGTGTGGTGCCTGACGATGTCGATCCCGATCATGACCGGATAAGAAAACAGGTGCTCTGGGGAAACCTGATGGCCGGTGGTGGAGGCGTGGAATGGTATTTTGGATATAATTATCCGAACAATGATCTGAATTGTGAAGATTGGCGGTCCAGGAGTAATCTCTGGAAACAGACAAGGATTGCGGTGGATTTTTTCCAGGATCATCTCCCCTTTTACCGGATGCAGCCGGCTGATCAGTTTGTATCTCCGCAGGCCAATTATGCACTGGTTGATGAAGAGGAAATCCTGGTGGTATATATTCCTTCCGGCGGGGCTTCTTCCATACGGGTAAATCCGCTCAACGTATACACATTAAAATGGTTCGACCCGGTGAAAGGGGGAGCATTGAACGAGGAAGATACGACAAAATATACGGGAAAGTTGGACCTTAATTTCAAAATTAAAAACAGGAATACAAGCCAGGATTGGGTGGCCTTGTTCAACCTGATGGAATGATTTCTTATGTGTCAGAAGGAATGGATGTAACACCGTTAATTAAAAAACTGGGAATTAAACCAGGAATGATCATATCCTTTGTCCAGGCGCCTGAGAATCTTTTCAGGATTCCCGGTGATTTGCCGGAGGATATTCATGTGGAAGAAATTGGAAGCGGGAGGCTTAAGGATTATATTCATGGGTTTTATACGATGGAAAAGGACCTGGCCAGGGATATTTATTTCTTAAAGAGTCAGTTGAAAAAGGATGGAATGATCTGGATATCCTGGCCTAAAGGTGGTTCCTCAGTAATAACCAACCTGAACAGGGAAAAGGTCAGGGAAGAGGTTTTAAAGGAAGGTCTGGTGGATGTAAAGGTTTGTTCGGTGGATCAAACCTGGTCGGCGTTAAAATTTGTATACCGGCTTAAAAACAGAGGTTGAATATGTTTATATCTTGCGTACCGGGAAAAAATGATATCCTGGAAACTTATTCCAGGATCAGGGATAAGGTGCATAAAACTCCCGTTATGACCTCAGCAGCCATAAACCGGATGAGTGGCTGCAAAATTTATTTCAAATGTGAAAATTTGCAGAAGGTGGGAGCGTTCAAGGCACGAGGTGCCACCAATGCCGCATTTTCCCTGAAATCAGATCAACGGGAAAAAGGAATTGCCACCCATTCTTCCGGCAATCATGCACAGGCCCTGGCTTATGCCGCAGCCCTGCTGGAAATCAAGGCCTATGTGATCATGCCCCGGAATGCCCCCGCCGTAAAGGTCAACGCCGTAAAATCCTATGGCGGCCAGATCATTTTCTGTGATCCCACACTTGAGGCCAGGGAAAAGGAACTCAGCCGGATCGTAGACAAGACGGGTGCTTATTTTATTCATCCCTATAATGATTATGATGTCATTGCCGGACAGGCCACTGCTGCCTATGAGTTGTTCAGCGAGGTTCCAGACCTTGATATGATCATCACCCCGGTAGGGGGCGGCGGATTATTAAGCGGCACTTCCCTTGCCAGGAATTATTTTTCCATCCATACAAAAGTGTTTGCCGCCGAACCCAGGGGGGCAGGGGATGCCTATTTATCCCTGCAGGAGGGCAGGATCATGCCTTCGGAAAAACCCGTAACCATCGCCGATGGATTGCTCACCTCACTCGGGACCCGCACGTTTCCGATCATCCGGGATAATGTGGAAAAGATCATTCTGGTTTCTGATGAAGAAATTGTGGAGGCAATGAAATTGATATGGGAACGTATGAAGATCATTGTGGAGCCTTCCGCCTCGGTGACCCTTGCTGCCGTTTTGAAGGAGAAAATATTGTTCAGTAAATCGAAATTAGGCATCATTCTTTCAGGCGGAAATGTTGACATTAATAAACTGCCTTTTTAGATTAAAGGGATATCATTGAATTATTCACTTATTAAGAACAGCTATGACTGAACCGTCAATAAATCAGGAAATGGGAGCCGTGTTAAAATCCCTTGGGATCGATTCCATCAATCCAGGTGCATCAACCGGATCCGGCTGGTTCCCGGGAACCAGGGACCGGATCGATTCATATTCACCAGTGGATGGCAGTAGGATTGCCTCTGTAGAGATCCCTGGCCGGGATGTATATGAATCGGTGATCAACACTGCGGAAAAAGCTTTTGCAGAATGGCAATTGATCCCGGCACCCAAGCGGGGTGAGATTGTCCGTCAGCTGGGAGTTGAATTCAGGAATTACAAGGAGCCCCTGGGGAAACTGGTTTCGTATGAAATGGGTAAATCCATCCAGGAGGGGCTGGGAGAGGTGCAGGAAATGATCGATATCTGCGATTATGCCGTGGGACTTTCCAGGCAACTCAGTGGTTTTACCATGCACTCAGAAAGGCCCTTTCACCGGATGTATGAACAATATCATCCCCTCGGGCCTGTAGGGATCATTTCTGCTTTTAATTTTCCCATTGCCGTATGGTCCTGGAATGCCATGATCGCCTTTGTCTGTGGTGATGTATGTATTTGGAAACCCTCCGAGAAAGTACCCCTCTGTGCCATTGCATGTCAGAAGATCGTCGCCCGCGTATTCAATAAAAATGGTATACCGGAAGGAGTGAGCAATTTAATTGTCGGAGATTATGAGGCAGGTAAACATTTGGCCGGTGATAAGCGTCTACCGCTCATTTCAGCAACGGGTTCCACCCGGATGGGGAAATCCGTAGGGGAAACTGTAGGCGCGAGACTTGGCAGGTCCATCCTGGAGCTGGGAGGTAACAACGCGATCATCATCAGCGGGCATGCCGATCTACGGCTGGCCCTGAATTCAGCCTTGTTTGGTGCTGTGGGAACCGCTGGTCAGCGTTGTACAACCACCCGCAGGCTGATCATCCACGATTCGGTCTTCGATGAATTCCGGGACAGGCTCGTTCATGCCTATGGACAATTATTGATCGGGAATCCCCTGGACGAAACCATGCATGTCGGGCCCCTGATCGACAAGGATGCTGTGAGGCTTTTTAAAGAAGCCTTGAAAAAAATCAAACAGGAGGGTGGAATTCCCATAGTCGAAGGGGAAGTTCTGGAAGGAAGTCCATATGAGTCCGGCTGCTATGTAAAACCAGCGATATACCTGGTCAGAAATGATTATGAAATGGTACAGCATGAAACATTCGCACCCATATTGTACCTGATTAAATACAACACCATCGAAGAGGCTATCCGCATTCACAATGATGTTCCGCAGGGTCTCAGTTCGTCGATCATGAGCAACAATCTTCGTGAAACCGAATTGTTCCTTTCCCATGCCGGTTCGGATTGCGGGATAGCCAATGTAAACATAGGCACTTCGGGTGCTGAGATAGGGGGCGCTTTTGGCGGGGAAAAAGAGACAGGCGGAGGAAGGGAATCCGGATCCGATGTCTGGAAATGTTATATGCGCCGCCAGACCAACACGATTAATTTCGGAGACAGGATTCCACTGGCCCAGGGGATCAGGTTTGACATCGGCGAATAAATACCCCGTTTGTCAAGAAAAATTTTTAACAATTAAAACAATTCAATAAAAAATCTTAAATTAGGCGCATCGAATTTTTTAATTAGAGCTAATCACGTTATAAAGCCATGGCAGAGTCTTCGAAAGTAAAATTTAAAGCGGTGATGCTAATCGATGATAATGAGATTGATAACCTCATCAATCAGAAAATGATTGAGGCGGCTGATATAACCGAAAATATTTATACACATACAGGAGCCAAGAGTGCCATCGAATTTTTGAAGAATCTGGAAAAGATCGAAGAAGTAGGAAATGACATTCTGCCGGAGGTTATTTTTCTT
>JAGTVG010000156.1 GCA_018224645.1 Cyclobacteriaceae bacterium | reverse complement strand
CTACTTCAGAATATTCAGGATTGATGCGGATGGCAGTTTTCAATCCCTTACGCAGGGCAGGTTCCTTAAACCGGGAATACTGGTGCACTGAATTGAAGGTTATGTGGGAGGCAACGTCGGTAATTTTTTCTATTTCATTTTCAATATATACCGGGGCGCATAAATGGGCTTTCTGATTAAACTTTTCCGCACAGAGTAATGCTTCATGGAGGGAACTGGCCGTTGCCCCATCAAGATATTTTCCAATCAGAGGGAATGTGCTCCACATGGCATATCCTTTCAAGGCCAGAAGTATCCTGATGCCAGCCCTCTGTCTGATGTACTGCATCAGTTCCAGGTTTTCGGCCAGATATTCCTCGTCGAGTATAAAACAAGGCGATGGGATAAGCTCCGGGTTGAAACGGGGCTTCCTCGGGTTAGTCATGATAATCTCTAAATGCCAGCGGAACATCGATCCTTTCGAACCAGGGCAGACCATATTTCCCTATTTCTTTCATAAAAGGATCCGGATCGAATTCTTCAACGTTAAATACACCGGGTTTCATCCATTGACCTGTCATCATCATTTTAGCACCGAGCATGGCGGGAACTCCGGTGGTATAGGAAACGCCCTGCCCTCTTACATCCTTCCAGGCATCTTGGTGTTTACAGTTATTCCAGACATAATAGGTGCGGTCTTCCCCATCCTTTTTTCCTTTGATCTGGCATCCTATGGATGTTTCCCCGGTATAATTTTCTGCCAGGTCGGAAGGTTCCGGCAACAGGGCTTTCAGGAATTCCAGGGGTATGATCTTCTGTCCCTGGAAATCTATGGGCTCAATACTGGTCATTCCCACATTCTGCAGTACTGTAAGGTGATTGATATAATTTTGAGAGAATGTCATCCAGAACCTTGCCCTTTTAATGCCAGGTATGTTTTTAACAAGTGATTCAAGTTCTTCGTGATATAAAAGATACGATTCTTTGGGACCGATGTTTGGATAATCGATCGGCATATGAACTGACATGGGATCGATCTCTATCCATTTTCCGTTTTCCCAGTATTTTCCTTTCTGGGTGATCTCACGGATATTGATCTCCGGATTGAAATTTGTGGCGAAAGCCTTCCCGTGATCTCCAGCATTACAATCGACGATATCCAGGTAATCAATGGTATCAAAATGATGTTTCAATGCGTAGGCGGTATAGATCCCGGTGACTCCCGGATCAAAGCCGCATCCCAGCAACGCCATGAGCCCGGTTTTTTCGAATTTATCATAATAGGCCCACTGCCATTTGTACTCAAATTTTGCTACATCCCTGGGTTCATAATTCGCTGTATCGAGATAATGAGTACCTGTCTGGAGGCAGGCGTCCATGATCGTCAGATCCTGGTATGGCAAGGCAACGTTTATGACAAGATCCGGCCGAAATTCCCGCATCAGGGAAATCAGTTCAGGAACATGATCCGCATCCACCTGTGCCGTTTTAACTTCCTGTTCATGAATTTCCGAAGCGATTTTATCACATTTTGATTTGGTCCGGCTTGCAAGCAGGATTTCACTGAAAACCTGCTTTTCGCGTGCACATTTTTTAACCACCACATTGCCTACCCCTCCCGCTCCGATGATCAGAATTTTGCTCATGATTTTTATTTTTTTGTCCTGGTAACAAATCTAAAAAGATATGAACAGGAATGTAGAAATTAATGGTGAATTAATGATGAATAATCAGCGATGACCTCCCTTCAAGGATGTCATCGCTAAAGCTCAGCCCATATCCGAAGGGATACAGGGGATCACCGGAATCATAGGGGACATCTTCCTTCTGTTTCAGGACAGATTCCATGGATGAAGGCAGCTCAAACGGTAATTTTGCAGTCGGGATGAATTTGCCGAAAACAATATCCAGTACAGCATCATCGTTTGCGCCAAAATCAGCCAGCAGAGCGGCAGATCCTTCAGAAATTTCAGGAATAACCGCTGCCCGGTCGAGATAAATGCATATGACGGTTGGTTTTTGCTGCATGATCCTCCGGATCCTTAAAAGTTCCGTTTCGTCGAAATCCAGCCTGCCCTGATGGAACATGGATTCGATGAAGTTTCCTTCTCTTTTTTCCCAGGGGGATTGTATTCTCAGTATGGCAAGATCAGCATCATTGAGGCTGTCCTCAACCATTGCATATTGTCCGGCAACCTCTTTGTTGATATTTTCAAGATATATTTTTGATCCGGCTGTGAGGGGCAGAATCCCGCTGCTGTCGTTCTTTATTCCGTTTTTTAGCAGGACGATGGATTTTCGCTGGGCGTATCTGCCTTTTTTTATATATTCCTCCTTACCCACAGTTTCAGCAGCCAATTCGACATTTACATATGGATCATCGAACAAACCCATTTGAAATTTGACTTTCATCAGCCTGCGTACGGATTCATCGATCTTCGCATCGGTAATTCTGCCTTCCCTGATCAATTCCAGCAATTCTCCGGTATTATTATTGCCGCCAAACTGGTCTACTCCGGCATCGATCACCTTATTGATCCTTTCTTTTACGGAAAGTTCTTCGACACCCCAGCCGGGACCTTCAAACATTTCCATGCCAAGCATACCGAATCCTTTCACTATGCCCCAGTCGGTACATACAATCCCATCAAATCCATAGGTGTCGCGCAGGAGGTCCTGGATAATTTCCCTGTTGAAACTCATGCCCACATTTTCACTCGTTTGATCCATGGCGATGCCATAATAGGGCATGATCATCGCAGTTCCGGCTTCAAGTGCCGCTTTAAAGGGATTCAGATGGTAATCAAAATTATTGCCGGGGTAAACCTGGTCGCTCCCATATCGGAAATGGGCATCCCATCCATCGTCCTGGGGACCGCCACCCGGCCAGTGCTTCGTCATACAGGCAACACTGTTTGCACCCAGTTTTTGGCCCTGAAACCCATATATATACGCTGTTGTCATGGTGGCTGCTAAATCAGCATCCTCGCCAAAGGTCCCGTTGATTCTGGCCCAACGAGGTTCCGTGGCCAGGTCGGCCATGGGATGAAGGGCAGTGCGGATGCCAACGGCGCGTAATTCATCTGCTGCGATCTTTCCGAATTCAACCACCAGCGCTGAATCCCGGCTTGCCGCAAGACCGATGGGTTCCGGCCATTCCGAAAAATCCCCACCGAGAAGATCTCCCTGGATAAAATTGTTGATGCCATGCCTGGGGTCCGAAGAAATGGTAACCGGAATCCCAAGCCTGTCCTGCTCCGCCAGTTTCTGGATATTGTTGTACCACAGAGCCAGGTTACGGGCATCCGGTATCATAAACAGGTTAAAATGTTTTATTTTACGTTTCAGGATCAGGTCATAGGATGAATAAAAGCTGAATTGCATTACCGATGGTTTTGTTAAAATTTCCCCATCCTTTCCGACGCCGATTGGCGGATGCCACATCATTCCCACTTTTTCCTCAAGGGTCATTTGAGACAGGATATCCTCTGTTCTGGTTTCTGCAGACTGCCGGGAATCCTCATAAATATCCAGTTTCCCGTTACCATTAAGATCACGGAATTTAAAACCATTCACTTCTAGAACCTGTTTTTCACTCAGTTCTGATTTAGCCTGGCTATTTATGACCCAGAAGTATAGATTAAATCCGATGACGGCTAGGATGATTAGCCCCAATATTCCAATAAAAAGATATAGTAAGAATCTCAAAAATCTCATTTTATTCTGATTAATGATATTTCAAAAAATACAAGGGATTATCCGGAATCGAATTTAAGGAAATGATCAATATTTAAAAATAAAAACGCTGGACGCTATTCATTTGTTCCTTAAAATTATCTGTGGATGCCAGTTATCATCTTTTTTCGTCTTTATTTTTGTATATTAGGTAGTGTGAAATTTTTATCCTGTCATTAATTTTTTTTATGATTATGAAAAAATTCAGCCGGAGAAGAATGATTCAGGGAACCGCCCTTGCTGCGGGATCATTGATCCTGTCAGGATGTGGCAGGGATCAGGCATCCGGGAAAAACAGCGAAAACATAATCCAGGTTTCCGGAGATCCGGAAGAGCCTGATCTGAATGAGGCCATGAGCCGTGAAAATATCTTTTCCATGCTGGATCAACGGGTGGAAATGATCATGTCCCAGTCACATCATTGTGCCCAGTCTGCCTTTCTTGCACTCAGGGAGCAATTCAATCTGCCAGATGGGGAGATCCTTAAGGCTTTGACACCCCTTCCGGGGTTGGGTGAGAAGGGATTAACCTGCGGAGCGATTACTGGCAGCCTGATGGCCATGGGTCTTTTTTTTGGCCGGGACAGGATCGATGACTGGGAAACCTATCGTGCGTCCCTGGTGCCCTCCGGGGAATTTGTTGACAGGTTCAGGGAAGTCCAGGGAAGTACAGATTGTTGTGAGATCGTCGAGACTGAATTTGGCCGGAAATATGATCTGTTGGATCCATCGGATCATGCGGATTATGTTAAGGCCGGAGCCACCCAAAAATGCACCCGGGTGGTGCAAAGGGCAGTCAGGATTGCTGCGGATATTATTTTGAGGGAAAAGTATGGAAAATGAATCAGTTCACTGGATCACTGGATCACTTGTTACAGTTTATCTCGTCCTAAAAAAAGTTTACATGTTAAACATTTAATCATTAAGATGGGTTATGAATGACCCGCCATGTGGCCATCACACAACATTCGCGGTAGCCTCGAAACAGTTATTGGTTATTAATTTATTTTGGAATTTATCAGGCATCCATAAATTCAATCCCTGATGCACCGGATGCTCATGCCATATTTTTTATTGTAAACCACCTGGCTTCCATCCCTGGAGAAGGCATTCATTTCACGGCCGAAAATACGGGTATCGTTATTTGCATCAAAACTTGCGGACCACCAGTATCCATAGATTCCTTCCTCCCTGAAACCGATACCGGGAACCCTGTAACCTCCCGGAAGGGCTGTAAAGCCT
>JAGTVG010000155.1 GCA_018224645.1 Cyclobacteriaceae bacterium | reverse complement strand
CTGATAGGAATTAAAACGTTCGGAAGGCCTTTACCTCAACAAAGATAAATGATAATCCTCCAGATGATTCACTTTATTAAATAGTGGATTTTTACCTTTCCAGGAGCCAATGGTTGCGACTGGTTTAAAACGGGTATACATGTCCCCCTTGAATCCTATTCGTTTCCGGGGGACCTTAATGGCCATCGCATGAAAGCTTTGATAGGCAAATTTTTTCATCTCGTCGACATTTTCCCATATGGAAAATGTAGCCTGTTCTCTGAATGGCATTTCAGAACATCCTTTTGAAAATAAAAGACCAGGAAAATGATGATGATCTCTAATTACCTTCCGGAACATCTTGAAAAATGGATGAAAAACTTAACTTTTACGGTTGCTCTCGTCAGTACACAGATTAATGAATTATCAGCATCCATTCCGGACAATTTCCATTCATTGAAACCTGACCATGATTCCCTTGAGATGATGGGTTTCATGACAATTGTATATTGTTCATGACTCCTGTTGACAAATTCCCCGAAAAAGGATGAATTGAAAAAATGATCGGCATGTTGTGGATGATCCCAGACAGTGAATATGCTGTAGGAATCAAAACTCGTTTTAAGGCTATATCCATTACCACCTCCAAGACAAACTAATTTATAGAATTTCAGGTCAGGGCATCGGTCGAGGATTTCCCGGGATTTAAACATTTGGCTAAACCCCCACTTTTTGTTTTACCGATATACAGCAAAAAAGTAAAGCAGGCTAGTTGATCAGACATATCTTTTATAATAATTAATTAAAAAATGACCGCAAAATCAGTAAAATGTTTGGAAAATATATTTACTGGGATCAAAAATGCGCTTAGTCTTATGGAAAATCAGCCATCGGAAATAATCTGTATCCATTTTTAATCCAATTACAGGGTGGAATTCAATTCTAATGGATCTTCAATGGCATCTGAATCAATAATGCAGGATCTACAAGAAATAACCAAAGCAGAATATGATATTTTTTAAAAAGGGAGTCGTAAATGATTACTAACCTTTGTTATCCTTTCAGGTGGATCTTCAAACTTAAAAGCCAGCTTGTATAAATTCTGTTTCAATCGATCCCGTTCATTATTGGGTTGCTCATATAGGTGAATGTCAAAAATAATCATAATAACATGGGTTTTCACACTAACACACACACTATAAAACAAAAAAAACCCTCAGAAAATATCTAGGGGCTTTTTCAGCGGTCTGGACGAGACTCGAACTCGCGACCTCCTGCGTGACAGGCAGGCATTCTAACCAAGCTGAACTACCAGACCAACTTCATCGATTGAACGATTAATTTTTAATGGAATGATTTACATCAATCAATCGTTCGTTCATTGGTTTGCAAAAGTAGGTGGCATTGGTCTTTAATCCAAGGTTAAGATTAAATTTTTTTTAGCTCCTCCCTACAGGGAAGGCTGGTCCGGGATAATCATATTGGCAATTTACCCGTTTTTTTATATCTTAAATGTTGCGCATATTATTCTTAAATCTTATAAGTTTGTTCCGGAGAATATATTAAAACCTATGCATCTAGAATTTGAAAAGCCGATTGCCGATCTGGAAACTAAAATTGACGAGATGAAAAACCTCGCCCAGAACAGCGGGGTAAACGTGGATAAGGCTATCGCCAGCCTTGAAGTCAAACTGGAGAGTCTGAAAAAAGAAATATTCCAGAACCTTACGAGCTGGCAGCGTGTCCAGCTGGCTAGACATCCTGACAGGCCTTATACCATTGATTATATCTACGAGATCACCGATGACTTTATCGAACTGCATGGTGACCGGGCCGTGAAGGACGATAAAGCCATGGTAGGAGGCATGGGCACCATGGAAGGAAAAACCATCATGTTCATTGGCCAGCAGAAGGGAAGGAATACAAAACAGCGGCAGATGCGCAATTTCGGCATGGCAAACCCCGATGGCTACAGAAAAGCCCTGCGTCTGATGAAAATGGCAGAAAAATTCAATATCCCTGTCGTCACCCTGATCGATACTCCTGGCGCCTATCCCGGAATTGAAGCAGAAGCAAGGGGACAGGCGGAGGCCATTGCGCGCAACCTGAAGGAGATGTCCGTTCTCCAGGTTCCGGTCATCTGTATCATTATCGGCGAGGGAGCATCCGGAGGCGCCCTGGGAATCGCCATCGGCGACCAGGTGCTGATGATGGAAAACACCTGGTATTCGGTGATCAGTCCGGAAAACTGCTCAACCATCCTCTGGAGGAGCTGGGATTTCAAGGAACAGGCGGCGGAAGCGCTTAAACTTACCGCCAATGACATGAAAAAATTCGGACTGATCGACGGCATTATTGAAGAACCGCTTGGCGGTGCTCATACGGATATGAAAAAAGCCGCCGTGATCCTGAAGGAAACAATACTAAAAAATCTGAAGACGCTTGAAAAACTTTCTCCCAGAGACAGGATCATGAAAAGGATTGACAAGTTTTCCAAAATGGGGGTTTATGTAGAGTAGTTCAGACCCTGATCCTTGAATCTATAATGGATACAGGGATTTTTATCAGCCAATGGAGTTAAAGGTCATACACACAGGAATGTTCAAACTGGACGGAGGAGCCATGTTCGGCGTGGTCCCGAAATCCATCTGGAACCGGATCAATCCAGCCGATGAAAATAACTTGTGCACCTGGGCAATGCGGTGTCTGCTAATCGTAGACGGGGATCAGATTATCCTCGTCGATAACGGGATAGGAAATAAACAGGATGATAAATTCTTTGGATACTACTATCTTCACGGAAATTATTCACTCGAAGGCTCGCTTAAATCTGCCGGATTACATCCTGATGATATCACCGATGTGTTTCAGACACACCTCCATTTCGATCATTGCGGGGGTGGGGTAAAGTACAGCGAACGGCAAAAAGGCCACTTCGAACTTACATTCCGGCATGCCAGGTACTGGTCGAACCGTGATCACTGGAAATGGGCTACCCAGCCGAATCCACGGGAAAAAGCCAGTTTTCTGCCCGAAAACATCCAACCCATCGGGGAAAGCGGCCACCTGCATTTTGTGGATATAAAAAAACCTTCACCCTTTCCTTCGTTTGATATCATGTATGCCGATGGCCATACCGATAAACAGATGCTTCCAATGATCCATTACAAAGGCCGGCGGATCATTTTTGCTGCGGATCTTCTTCCATCTGCAGGACATGTGCCGCTGCCCTATTTAATGAGTTATGATACCCGGCCATTGATTACCCTGATGGAAAAAGAAATGTTTCTTCATGAAGCAGTGGAGAAAAAATATATTATATTTTTTGAACATGATCCGGAAACAGAATGTGCCACCCTGAAAATGACTGATAAAGGAGTCAGGATCGACCAGACATTCCAACTTCAGGAAATAGAATGATATGAGAATCGGAATAGCTTTATCAGGCGGAGGGGCCAGGGGCGTAGCTCACCTGGGTATATTGAAAGCCCTGGAAGAAATGGATGTAAAACCCGGAATTATCGCGGGCACCAGCGCAGGATCGATCATTGGCGCCTTATATGCCTATGGATATTCCCCACCGGAAATATTCAAGATCATATCGAAAACCAGACTTTTCAGAATTCTCAGGCCCTCCTTTAATTGGAAAGGACTTCTAACCCTCGAAAACACATATTCATTGTTTAAATCATTACTGCCTGCCGACACATTTGAATCGTTAAAACTTCCATTATATGTCTGCACAACAAATCTGAGAAACGGCCGGCCGGCTTTTTTTTCATCGGGTGAACTGATCCGGCCCGTCATTGCCTCATCCGCCATCCCTGTCCTGTTTTCGCCGGTAAAAATCGGGGATGAATATTATATTGACGGCGGTGTGGTAAATAACCTGCCGGTGGAACCCCTCATCGGCCACTGTGATAAGATCATCGGGGTGCACTGTAATCCTGTGGATGAAAATTTCGCACCTGAAAATATGAAAAATCTGCTGGAAAGGACCTTTATTCTGACCATCAGCCGCAATGTTGCTCAACGAATTGATAACTGCGATATTTTTCTCGAACCCTACGAACTGCGCAGGTTCGGTGCCCTGGAATTTTCAAAGATCACGGAAATTTTTGACATGGGTTATCATTATGTCAAGGATGAAGCCCGGATGATCGAAAAAATCCTTAACCAATAGGCTGTTTAACCCGGATTATCCGTGAATTTTTCGGGTTAAAAAGTCCCGAATGACCCGGCATTAGTATTTTCCTGACTGCCTGTTATTTTCATTTTTCCTCGGCTTAACCCGCATATCATTCAAATTCAATCTCAACCGCCATCCGGGTACGGCCTGTTTCAATCAATAACCCCAGAGGATGATAAAATCTGGCGATGAGATATTTTAATTTGCCATCAAGAACTTCATCCGTAGCAGAGCCATCCTGCCAGGTGATCTGGTCATGGCTGAATTCAAACTGAATGCCATTACCTGGATCAGGAATCATCCTGAAATTGATACCATTGATATAACGCTGATCCGGGTCGGTATTGATCTCAGTATCCGCTGTTTCTGCAATTCTGAGATCACCCTGGTCAAGGATATCATCTCCGGAAAGATAAACATCGATCAGGAATTGAGGGAATCCTTCTATGGAGACTTCCCAGATGAGCTGGAAATTATCTGTGATTCCGGTATTTGGATTTGCATACAGGGTGTCGAGATTGAAGGAATTTTTTTCATTGAAAATATCGTCCTTTCCGCATGACATCATCAAAAAAAAGCCAATGACATACAACTGAAAAATACAAGCCGGTATTTTTTTCATTTCTTATTCTTTTACACCCATTAACCGAATAATTTACCGCGTAACCTACAGGATTTTATCAGGTATGCGGGTAAAAAGTAACCTGCTTTATTCGATTATCAGCAGATAGTAATTTTTTTTACCTTTCTGGATGAGCATGTACTTATCATTCAGCAATGAATAAGATACTTTATCGGTAGGCTCCGAGATTCTTGATTTGTTAATGTTTACGCCTCCGCCCTGGATCATTCTGCGCGCCTCACCCTTTGACTGAAAAATAATTCCATCTGTTGAGGTGGAAAGCAATTCTGTAACATTTTCGACGGCATTGTATTTATCACGGCTGATCCTGCATTGAGGCACTCCTTCAAAGACCGCCAACAGGGTTCGTTCGTCGATCGACTTCAATTCTTCTGTGGTCGATCTCCCAAAAAGGATAATACTTGCCCTGAGGGCCATGTTATAGTCTTCCCTCGAATGAACCCTGACAGTGATATCTTCGGCCAATGCTTTTTGCAAAGGCCGTTTATGCGGCGCCATTGCATGTTGTTTTTCTATTTCCTCGATGGTTTCACGGTCAATCAGGGTAAAGATCCGGATATAGCCGGCAGCATCCTCATCGGAACTGTTCATCCAGTACTGATAGAATTTATAGGGGGAGGTTTTCTCTGGATCAAGCCATACATTTCCCTCTTCTGTTTTTCCGAATTTTGTTCCATCGGCTTTTTTTATCAGTGGGGTGGTCAGCGCAAAGGCATCTCCTCCATCCTTACGCCGGATGAGTTCGGTACCCGTTACGATATTGCCCCACTGGTCGGAACCGCCCATCTGGAGTTTTACGTTTTTATTCCTGTGCAGCCAGTAAAAATCATAACCCTGGATAAGCTGATAGGTGAACTCTGTAAATGACATTCCGATCTCCAACCTTTTTTTTACCGATTCCTTAGCCATCATGTAGTTAACAGTGACGTGTTTTCCAATGTCACGGATAAAATCGAGCAGATAAAAATCCTTAAACCAGTCATAATTATTCACTATTTCCGCCGCATTTTCCACACTTTTAAAATCCAGGAATTTTTCGAGCTGTCTGCGTATCCCTTCAAGATTATTCCTGATCTCTTCCTCAGAAAGAAGTTGCCGTTCAGTTGAGCGGCCGGAAGGATCACCTACCATTCCTGTTGCACCTCCCACAAGTGCAATGGGCTTATGCCCTGCCCGCTGAAAATGAACCAGCATCATGATGGGAACAAGGCTTCCGATATGTAATGAATCAGCTGTAGGATCAAAACCAATGTATCCGCTGATCACTCCCTTTTTCAATAAATCTTCCGTACCGGGCATAATGTCATGGATCATTCCCCGCCAGGTAAGTTCCTTTATAAAATCGGACATGGTATTTTGGTTAATGGAGGCAAAGATATAAATTATCGATAGAAATTATGGTCATTTAAAACGATGTTTCAATCTTCCAAATCATAGATCGTGCAGTTGGTACGATTTGGAGTTTGATTTCAGGCATGCTTCGTTTAAAAATTTGTCAATCAGGAAAAAACCAGCTTGTATCATATATCTGAAAATGATTGCCGGAGAGAGATTCTTGAAGTTATATCTTTTTTAAGTACAACTCCTTTCTTTTTTCCGGTAATTTTTCTTCCCTGTCTGTATTGAAAGAAGTACCGCTCTTCATCTCGACTTCCCTTGCAAGTGGCATGCGGGCAATGAATGCCTTCTCCCTTTTTCTTCTTAAAGACCAGGTTGTAAGATATGCCAGAATTCCAGCCAATGAGAGTTGTATTGCAATCAGATACAGGTTTCTCAGGTGCTGGAGACTGATCGAAAGAATAATAAATAAGAAATTTGAAAAAACTATGATCAATGTTGTATGGAGATGTGAATATCCCAGATCATTGAGATGGTGATGTATATGCTGGCGGTCGGCGGAAAGTGGTGATCTTCCCTGGGAAATTCTAAGGATAAATACCCTGAGTGTATCGAACAGAGGAATGATCAATAGTCCGAAAGCCATAGCAGGTGCAGCATGGATCTCCCACAGGCCGATAGCTTCTGTCTGCCCTTTCAGGAAACATATGGTTAGTATTCCGATGGCTAACCCCGTAATAAGGGATCCTGCATCACCAAGGAAAATTTTATTTTTCCGGCTGAACACATTGAAGTAAAAAAACGCGGTCAATGAGGCGGCCAATGCAAAACTCATCACTGCATACTGTACCATACCCGCACCAAGGAACCAAATCCCCAGCGTCAGTGATATCAGGATACTTACTCCGGAAGATAATCCATCAATTCCATCGATCAGGTTAAATCCGTTAATGATGACGATCAGGACAAAAATGGTGAATAAAACACCCGGAATGTAAGGTATATCATACAAGCCAAAAACACCATGGAAACTATCAATGCGTATTTCTCCCAGGATGACAATAATTCCGGATGCAGCTATCTGACCGATCAGTTTATTGACTGGTTTGATGGCCATCATATCGTCTTTCAATCCAACGAACAGGATTATGATGAGCCCGGCCACGATATAGACCAGATCCTTTGAAAATCCAAATCCGGCCATTACAACGGTGGAAATGACAAATCCGGTGAATACCGCTACTCCACCCAGATAAGGGGTTGCCTTCAGGTGAGACGTTCTTCCATTTGGTATATCATACAATCCTCTGGTTCTTGCCAATTCAACAATTGGAGGGATTAAAATATAGGTGATTGCGAAAGCCACTATGATTCCCAGAAGTATTATTAACCAAGCGGGCAGGTAAACCGATAAAAGCTCATTTGAAAATTCCATGAGTTATATGTTTGTTATTTGATTGGTTTTATTTTACTTAATGGGTAGTGCTTGGTTTTCCCGGAAAATATTAACCGTTGCTTCTGAATTTTGCTTCTTACCGGTCATAAACACCTGGTATTTGTGCTGTCGCAAAGATTTCTTCTTCACCATCCGGTTGGTCAATCTTTTCCTTTCCTCTTAATTTTTGTAAGCATATAATCATACATCATTATTTTTATTTTAACATCTGAATTCATATGAAGACCTGTTAAAAATTATGCCAAAAAGTATTTTACTGCTCCATGTTCAATCCAGGGATTCAGATTCTGAATAAAGGGCCTTTATTTGTTCTAATTGAGGTTAGAGTGAGAGAACTATCCGGGAAACAACAAAGATGAATTTGTCATAATTGTTATTCATAATAAAACTATGTGGATAAAATGCTACAATCATTGAAAAGAAAATACACAAACCATCCATCGATTATTGAAAGTTCAGTTCGGAATAAATTTCATCATGATCCGAATGATCTATCTATGTATCCGGCTGAAAGGGCAACTCAAGGTTAATCCCGAATAGAGCATCCAGGTAGGGAACAAAGATGATTATGAACAAACATCTTTGATGGCTTTCCGGATCAACCGGCAGGCTTTTTTTATTTCCTTCCTTGAAATGGTTAATGGAGGGGCAAGACGGAAACTATTGACGGAAGAAAGAAACCAGAAGGTGATTACCCTGTATTCCAGGCATTTTTCCACGATTTTACGGACAATCTCTTCAGATTCAAATTCCACGGCCATCATCAGGCCAGCCCTGCGGAAATCTCTGATCGCAGGATGTTTTAAAAGGTTTTCAAATAATACACCTTTTTCTTCCACCTGATCGATAATGTGGTCATCGATCAACACTTCCAGGTTTGCCAGCCCGGCGGCGCAATGAACCGGATGCCCTCCGAATGTTGTAATGTGTCCAAGGATCGGATCATGTGAAAATTCCAGCATTTTTTCCCGGGAAGCTACAAATGCGCCAATCGGCATCCCTCCTCCCATGGCCTTCGCCATGGTGAGTATATCAGGGATCACACCGAAATGTTCAAAAGCGAATAATTTTCCTGTCCTTCCAAAACCGGTTTGTACCTCATCGAAAATCAGCATGGTCCCTGTTTGATCGCACTTCTGTCTTAACTGATGCATAAAATTCCTGGAAGGGATCCTTACCCCTGCATCTCCCTGAATTGGTTCGATGATTACAGCAGCAGCCTCATCGGTTATTTTATCCAGATCTCCAGGATCATTGAATTGCAGGAATGTAACTCCCGGCATCAACGGCCTGTACCTGTATTTTTTGGTCTCATTCCCGCTGATGCTTAATGACCCTAATGTGCTGCCATGATAACTGTTTTGAAAGGAAATTAATTCTCTTCTGCCTGTGACTCTCCGGGCAAGTTTGATGGCACCTTCGTTTGCTTCAGTCCCCGAATTTACAAAATAAACATTATCCAACGGATAGGGCAGGAGCATGGATAACTTTTCAGCCAATCTTGCTTGAGGTTCCTGGATGAATTCTCCATAGGCCATCACATGCAGGTATTTATCCAATTGTTTTTTAATGGCTTTGATCACCTTAGGATGCCGGTGACCAATATTTGAAACGGCGATACCGGAAATCAGGTCCATATATTTCTTCCCGGCAGCATCATACAGATAAATCCCCCTGGCTTTTTGTATCTCAAGGCTCAACGGAAATGGGGAGGTCTGGGCCAAATACCTGAAAAATGAATTACGCAGATTTTCCTTATCAGGATTTTGGGACATGATTATAATTTTAGATTGGCCGTTCTCCCGGAAGTTATTTCAAAAGGTTCAACTTTTGTAAATTTACTGCCGAGGGCGTTATTTATCCTGAAAACAATTTTATATTTCCCGGGTTGAATGGCATGGGAGGTAAACAGGTTTTCGCCGGATAAGTTATAGATCCACCTTTCACTGCCATCCGGAAATACCTGGTATATACTTCCAATACCCGGAAAATTACGGGTAACATTCAGGATTCCAGGTGCCGGCAGATCGATCCTCCTTAGCCGGTCAGGTTCGATCAGAATGTCTTCCATAATCAGACCTGGCAAGGTTGTGACTTCCAGGTCGTACAATCCCGAAAGATATTGATGCGTTTCATTAAGATCCAGTGTATGAAGGATTTCAGATTTGTTCTTTTCGCGGATCAGCACCTTAACTCCCCGGGTATAATCCGAATGATTTTTCTGGGTTACCTGTAATCTTCCCTGGGGACATTGAATATAAATTACATTATGTTTTCCCGGAATGATAACCGGATTTTTATAATAGACGGGCGGCACAGTATTTACCCTGATATCATAACTCAGGACTCCATCAATTTCTACAGAATCGGGCCTGCCTAAAGGATCACGGTAATGGACAAATTCATAAACTGGCCTATTGGTAAAATTATTGATGAATGTCACATTGATATCTGTCATTGAGGGCCTTTCATTATGGTCAGTCAATTCAATGCTGACAGTCGTTTTGTCCAGGGACTGATCGACCGCCGATTCAAGGGCCAGCCTGAATTCCTGAAGGTTGGTTGCATCATAATATTGACCGACACAGTTGAACTGGTCAACCGCATTTTTGTCCATACCCATTCCGATGATAAAAGGTTTTAGAAAAATGCCTCTTTTCTGCAGTTCCAGCGAAATTTCACAGGGATCTCCCTCACATGATTCCAAACCGTCCGTTATGAGGATGATGATATTCCTCACATTATCTTTTGCCGGAAAATCCCCGGCTGCCTGTTCCAATGAATAGGCTATCGGAGTTGTTCCTTTTGGATCGATCTGGTTCAGTTTCTGAATGATGGATTTATGATTGTCCCTGCCAAATCCCACTTCGAGCTTACTGTCATCACATCGCTGTAATTTACGATGAAACTGATGTCCGTATACCCTGAGCGCCAGTTCAAGATTCAGATTTATACTCAGCGAATCCACAATGTCCGCAAGAAATCTTTTAGCCGCATTAATCCTGAGGGTAGGACCCCATGGAGCAAGCATACTTCCGGAACCATCCAGTAAAAACAGGATCCGTGTCTTATCAGGAGGCTTCTGGGTATATACCTGTCCATGGACCGGAATTATACCCGTAAGAAATAATAAGACAAATACGATAAAATACCCGCGATTCATACTGCATCTAAAAAATCCTGCCGACATCAGCCAGGTAAAATCAATTCCCTATGAAGATGCTGCCCTAAAAGATTTAGACTTTCTTCGGTTCCACTTACACCGGAGAAAATAAGCCATTGATAATTTCAGGTTCAAAAGCCGATACGCTTGATGAAATCTCTGACCCTATTGCAGGATCGGAATGGATCGTCTGATTTGCTGCTATCCCAGGATCTGTACTGTATGTTCCTTGGTATCGACTTTATCTATGATATCTTTAATAATACCGTCTTTATCGATCACGAATGTTGTTCGGGCTGTACCCATATACTTTTTGCCATACATTGATTTTTCCACCCAGGTTCCATATTTTTCATGGATCGATTTATCAGTGTCGGCAAGCAGAGGAAATGGGAGATTATATTTATCGATAAACTTCCTGTGAGATTTTTCATTATCAGAACTTATACCCAGGATCTCATATCCCTGGGAAATAAAGCGTTCATAATTGTCTCTTAAATTACAGGCTTCAGCGGTACAGCCCGGAGTATCATCCTTTGGATAAAAATAAAGGACTATCTTTTTCCCCTTAACATCTGATAGATTTATTTGCTTTCCATCCTGATCCTTACCTGTGAACAGGGGTGCGGGATCACCTATTTTTGGTCTCATATGTTAATTGATTAACGTTTTATACTGAGTTATATTTCCTACATTGTCTTCAACCTGTAGCAATAACTCACCTTCAATGGGAATGTTTGGTTCCAGCATCTCTGACCAGATGAGATTCTGTTTTGGATCGTAATGCATTAACAACCAACTGCCGTTTATCCTTGCTTCATACTTTTTGATTCCAGATAATTCATCCCTGATCGTGAAACTAACTTTTTTCCTGTTTACCTGTACCGGCCTGATCTGTGGCGGCAATGTATCTTTTAAAACAACAAAATGACCAAGGTTTCTTGTTAAAATGCTTATTCTGTCTTTATTCCACTGTTTGCTCACGAAGGAGTAGTTTTTAAGATCATTTGAGCTGAATAAGGCATATTTATCCGAACCCGAATAATCAAATTTAGGTTTAAAAAGGATCTGAATAGAACCGGCCAGGGGGATATTCGGATTTCCGATGGTAAATATTTCCATGTGCAGATCTTTAAATGCCCTATATCTGGCTTCCAGATAAATCGTGTCATATAATGATTTTTTATACGACCTTATATCGAAAACTTTATTATAAAAATTAAAGTCTGTATTGGAAGGCAGCATGATCTTAAAATCAAAAGTTCTCGTTTCATCGAATACTGATATTGAGTCCGGCATGCCGATTCTGATGTCCCATAAATACACAACCTGCTTATCGGTAAAATAAGAGGGAATAAGTTCATACCTCATCCGGTTTGAAAAAATCAGTGCATGGTTGGGTGGGCTATCCGCATATCCTGATTTAATGATCAGGAAATTTTCGAATAGCCTTGTTTCCAATTCATCAGATAGAAACCCATTAATTTCCGGGATCGCAGCAGTGGGTTTTTCTCCCTTTACAGGAATGATCAATTCTGACGAATTCCCGGCCAGATCCGACATCCGTATTTTAATAGAATGAAGATTGTTATCACGGATTGAAAGAATACCCCGGTTGACCATTGATTTGTAAAACGGAAGAGTGTTCCCATCATCTACATATAATTTCTGAAATATCCGTCGCTGTTCATTTTTAACCTGATAATCATAGAAATTGATCACATGCCGTGTTTCATTAAAGGAAAAAGTATCGATAGAAATTTTCAAACGGAGAGTATCATCCAGAAAAAGCTCAATCTCTGGGATGCCATTCCTGTTGTAGGCATTTTTGAACATGTCGTACGCATAGATCTGCAGTCCTATATTGCCATATACCGGGATTGGTTTACCATAAAAATAACCCGATCCTTTCCGTTCAACCGGATATTCGAATCGTCCAAACTGATGGTCGATCCTTGAATTAACGTCAAAGGTTTTCAGAGCGAAAGCCTGCACAATGGGAGCCACATCATCCTTTATTTCTGAAAAACCATATTTCAATGGGTTTACGGGATATTGTTTTTCATCGCGGATTTCAAAATGCAGGTGAGGACCCATGGAAGATCCTGTATTACCGGATAAGGCAATTAATTCACCCCTTTTTATTTTGAACATTTCCTTATCAGGGAAAAGATCAACCTCAAATGATTCTTGCCTATACTGTTCTTTCCGTACATAGTCGGCGATATCCTCCCTGTATTGAAGCAAATGGCCATAGACAGATGTTTCACCTCCAGGATGCAGAATATATAGTGCATGGCCATAACCGCCGGAAGAAACACGTATCCTGCTCACAAAACCTTCCTTACAGGCATATACGGGCAGTCCGGAAATCCCACTGGTTTTGATGTCAATGCCTGCATGAAAATGCGTGGACCTTATTTCACCCATTGTACCGGAAAGGTAATTGACCTCTCCAGGTCTGATCGGGAAAAAATAGGGCACATTTTGATTGCCATTTTGTGAAAATGCGGTTTGAACAATAATAAATGATGTGACAAAAGTCCAAAAAATTCTATCTGATCTCAAATTCCAATACTTTTTCATCCTCAATAAATCCTGCAAGTAAATCTCCAATTTTAATTGACCCAACTCCCTTTGGAGTCCCTGTAAAAATCAGGTCACCTTCTTTCAAGGTAATATATTTCGAAACATAGGCAATAATATGGTCGAAGGAAAATAACATCATGCCGGAATTGCCTTTCTGTCTCAATTCACCGTTTATGGTCAGTGAAAAACTTATGTTTTTAATGTCATGGAAATGTTCCATGGGGAAAAAATCCGAAATTGGGGCGGAACCATCGAATCCTTTTGCCAAGGCCCAGGGTAATCCTTTTTCCTTTGCTTTTTTTTGCATATCCCTGGCTGTAAAATCAATACCCAGGCCAATGGCATCATAATATCTGGGAGCAAATCTTTCATTTATGTTTTTTCCCGTTTTAGCGATTCTCAGCACGAGTTCAACTTCATAATGTATGTCCACGGAAAAATCAGGTATATAGAATGGCTGGTTGTTTCTGACAATCGCTGTATCAGGTTTCGTAAAAATAACGGGTTCTTCCGGACGTTCATTGTTCAGTTCCGCAATATGTTCAACATAATTCCTCCCAATTGCAATAGTCTTCATAAAGATAATTTCTGCAACAATAGTTTTTTATAATTTTTTCCGCCCCTGCAAAAACCCGTTTTTGCGTATACAAAAATAAGGAAATTGGTAAAAAATCCTAAACATGGACGGCATCGAACAATAGTGCACGAAAATGAACATTAAAAAATTCCCTGTCATCTGAAATTCCCGGATTTCGGGGGATTTTGAAGTTGGCATATAAATTGGGTACAAGTTCATAATAAAATTTAAAAAATGGAAGATCTACAAAGACAGAAACAATTCGAAAAAATTGAATCAGAATTCTTTATTTCAAAGGGCTTACTGGCAATTTTATTTATCATTTCCTTTTCCGGCTTACTGGTCGGGTTATTCGGATTGATCCTATCGCCAACCTTTCTTTGGAAAATCCCAGAATATTATTATATGATCATAACGTTTACCACCTTTGTTTTATTGGGTTTGGCACTTATCGGAAGGATATTTATACAGAATCTGAAGATGGCTTATTCAGAACTCAAAACCAGTCATTGATCATCAGACTGTGACCATTGCTTTTTCGAACTCAACGATAAAGGTTGAACCAGCCCCGATTTTGCTTTCACACCATACTTTTCCACCCATGGTGTCTACAAATTTTTTCACAATGGATAAGCCCAGTCCATTGCTTGACTCGCCATCCGTGGGCTGAGCTGACAGGGATCTATTTTCTTTGAAGAGATCGGTCAGTTCACTGTTTCTGATTCCTGGGCCTTCATCCCTGATCATGATCCTGCATTTATCCGCATAGTCCAGGGTTTGGATATGGATGGATTTTCCTTTTTCAGAAAATTTCAGGGCATTGGATAATAGGTTTTCCATAGTCTGAATTAAATAATTACGGTCTACCATCGCATAGACTTCCTCGATTTCTGTAATAAGCTGGATATTTTTTCTCTCCGCCTTATGTCTGAACATCTCGATCAGATAATTCATAACCTGCTGAACATTCACTGCCTCAAAATCGATATTCAATTTTTCTGCATCGATGGCTTTGATATCCAATATTTTACTGATCATCTCATGCATTCTCCTCAAGGATCTCCTGATCAACGAAAGTGCATGTTTTTCCTCAGGAGTTATCAACGGCAGTTTTGATTTCAGCATTTCGGCAAGTGAAAGAGCGCTGGTCAGAGGATTTTTCAAGTCGTGTGCCACAATCCTGATCAGCCTGTTTTTTTCTTCGTTTAGTTCTTTCAGTTTAAGATTATTAATCTCAATGAGCTTATTTTTGGAAGCTATTTTTTCCTTCGATTGTTTGATGTTGTAATAGCCGGAAATAACAAATACCAGGATGATCAGTGAAATGGAAATACTGAGTATCAGAACGATCCGCTGTGCTTCTGATTTCTGAAGTTCCGCTGCGTTCAATTCTTTTTCTTTTTCAAGGACCTCTATCTGTTGTTCTTTTAAAGCCTGTTCCTGTTGTTTGTTTTTAAGTTCGAGTTCCCGTTTTCTCATTTCGGATTGAAGCATGCTGATTTCATTGGTATGCATTTCGGAGGCCAATTGCTGTCTGTATAATTCCAGTGCCTGGCTATCCTGATACTGTTTTAAAACCTGGTTGTCGATGATTGCATTTTTAAGATTCGCCTCTGTGATCAACAGCTCATTTTTTCTCCTGTAATTTTCAATATCCAGGCGCAACAATGATTCATTCAACGTATCCAATTCCTGCTGAAGGAACTGTTCAAAATTATTGAAAACCAATTTTTCCGGATCTTCTGTATTATTGTTTATTTCATCACTGATTTCTGAAAACTCCTGTTGCCGGATTGAATCCTGATAAGCAATGTATTGTTCCTTTGCATGATAAGCCGGCTTGTAACGGTCCAATTCTTCATAAGAACGAGCCAGCAGGTCATACGCTTTTAAAAGTGTCCTGTATTCACTGATATCCGATAATTGGTCAACGGCTGATTCACAATATTCAATACAATTACGGTAGTTTTCGAGTTTGAAATAAATGTCGGCGAGGTCAAGTTTCGCAAAAGCGGCCTGATTAATTAAACCGACCTTATCAAAGATATGAATGGCTGAATCATAATAATGTATGGCATTATTATAATCCTCCGGGGGATTCAAATTTCCCGAGTATCGGTAGAAATGCCCATAATACATTAATTCCTTTGCCTTGATTTCCAGAATTCGCCGGGTCATCGATCTTTTATTCTGGCGGTTGTATAATACATTGAATTGTAGGATCCCTCTGTTATAAAACTGATCGAAATCAGGAATCAGATAGAATATTCTTAGTTGTTCCAGCAGGGACTGAAATTGTCCTTCAAGATTTCCCTGTTTTTTTTCATAAACAAGGATCTGTACCTGGAGATTAACGGCAGCCTGAAAAGAGTCAAGTCTTACGTAATGATCAGACATTTCCTTCATTAGCTGGATGGCCTGCCGTTCATCACGGGAATTATAAAGTTGCAGCAATTTATTCTGAAACTGTATCGATCCGTGCAGATTTCCCATATCTTCATACAGGTCAGCAATAATTTTGAGTAATTCTATCTGCTTATATACATCCTTACGCTCCTTTTCTATTCTATAGGCATCTTCAAATTTATCGATGGCTTTGATGGGAAGGCCCAGTTGATAATACATATGCCCTAATTCCTGATTTACCTCTGAACGGCAACCAAAACCATCTACATATCTGAGTTTCTGGATGGTGGTCCAGTAATTTTTAAGTGCAAGATCATTATTGCCAAGAACTCGATTCGATTTTCCAATAATGTAGTAAGCCTCAGCAATGATTTCAGCTGGAATAAGATTCACATCGAACCGCGTTATTTTTTCAGCATAGCATATGGCTGAGTCGAATTCCAGGTAATTTAAAAATGCGGTGGCCTTCTGTATATCTGACTTTACCTGCACAAGCCGTTGAAGGGAATCCTCATGGATAACTGAATCAATTTTATATTTAAGTTCATCCTCATCCAGGGGAAGCTTTGTTGATAGACCAAATGCAACAGGAGGAATACAAAAGGATAATAAAATAAGGCAGATGTTAAATCTTTTGATCCACATATGTGTATGGTCAGGAAGAGGATAACTGATCAATGAAAATAAAATTATAACATATAAAGGAGTAAATAAATAACTAATATTCAAAATACCCCAAAATGGGGGGCATTTTACCCGGAATAAATAACAGGATTTGATGTTCCCGTTTATTATTAGACTGTTATGAGGAAAAAATAGTTGCATCAACTCCCTGATTTTTTGGAAGGTGAAAAAATGATGAATATTACCTCAGGGGCTTTACCTGGAATTTAAACGCCCGCTCATGGGTTTTATTTGAACTGATCCACTTGTTTATAGGCATCGACAAGGGCCTGTTCTCCGTCCTTTCCTGGTTTCGAAAGGCCATGCTCCATGCCAAGTATTCCCTCATAACCCTTTTCATCGATGTATTTAAATACATTCTTATAATTGATCTCACCTGTTGTGGGTTCCTTTCTTCCCGGGTTGTCACCGATCTGTATGTAGGCAATTTCATCCCAGGATTGCTCCATATGTTTGATCAGATCGCCCTCATTACGCTGCATATGATATATATCATAAAGGATCTTACAGGAAGGGCTGTTAACAGCCTTACATATCAGATAGGTCTGCGGGGAAAATCTAAGGAAAAGATCCGGGTTATCGCTGAGTGGTTCAAGTACCATGACCAGATTATGAGGTTCAAAGATCTCAGCGCCAGCCCGAAGTGCATCGATTACACTGGAAGTCTGGTGATTCAGGTCCCTGGTCCTGTCAAAATATCCCGGGACAACTGTCATCCATGTGGCATTGCATCTTTTTGCTACATCAACAGCTTTCCTGCATGTTTTTATGAAGGTGTCCTTAAATTCAGTTTGGCCGGTCGCTAAGGATACTTTCCAGTTATCACCTCCATCTACCACAAAAACGCCCATTTTCATGCCCAGACGAACCATCTCACTGGCAATCTTCTCCTGTGTAGCGACATCCCTGCCCATCATGCCATTATCCTCCAGTGCCGTGAACCCGACATCAGCCATGTACTTTAACTGATCAATGAGGTCTTTTCCTGCCATATTCTCAAACATTCCGAAATGTGGGGCGTATGGTAAATTAAAATTATATTTTTCTATTTTCCAGAACTTTTTCCCTGGTGCCATGGCGTTAACAGCGGGTGCGCCTATGGCGGTTGAAACAATGGCGGTTCCAGCTGCTGCCATTGATTTTTTTATAAAATTTCTTCGTTCCATCGAGCTAATATTTATATGTGTCATGAATTAGATTTGCCTGTCAAGTTTAAAAAATATTCATTTGATGACATGGTACAGATATTGTTACGTAATTTGAAATGCGAATGTGTAAATATGATAAAAATATGCACAAATTATTAAAAAAGTGCAAGGATTTTCGGTTGATCCCATTGATTACTCTGCTATTTTATCATGTTAATGCCCAGGATCCTCCAGAAGCTGTACGTTTTCAATTCTCGCATTCAGGCATGGGGTCCTTATTTACCATTGTAGGGTACGGATCGGACACTGGTAAGGCTTCAAGAATAGCCATGGCTTCCTTTGCGATGGTGGACAGCCTTAACCTCATTATGAGTGATTATAATCCCGAAAGCGAATTGATGAGACTATCGAGACTTTCGGGAAATGGAAAATGGATACCAGTTTCAGATGAATTATATGAAATAATCCGGGAAAGTCTGTGCTGGTCAAGGCGTACTGATGGATTATTTGACATTACAGTTGGGGCTTATTCCCAATTGTGGAGAAGGGCGGGGAGGAAGGAAAAAATTCCTGATACCTTAATGTTGAATAATGCAGCCTCCGTTGTTGGATTTAAATATATAAAGCTGAATAAGAATAAACAGGCAGTCAAACTTACTAAACCTGGGATACAACTCGATCTTGGTGGGATAGCCAAGGGGTATACCGTAGACAGAATATTCGAATTGTTCAGGAGTAATGGATTTGATGCAGTCCTTGTTGACGGAGGAGGGGATATCAGGACAGGCGAAAATCCACCCGGATCCCGGGGCTGGAAGATCGTGATTGAAACACAGTATAGCACTGATAGCATTGCTTACGTGGAAAACTCAGCCATTGCCACATCCGGTGATTTGTTCAGGTTTACTGAAATCAATGGAATACGATACTCCCACATCATCAACCCCAGGACCGGTTATGGCATCACAATACCCAGAACGGTAACAGTTACTGCACCTGACTGCACGACAGCGGATGTACTGTCATCATTTCTAAGCATCAGCGGGCCGGATAAAGGATTTAAAAGTCTTGATAAACTGGATGGGGTGGATGCCATTATTGTTGAAATCGAGAATGGTGATAAAAAAATCTACCGTTACAGCGGACGATAAACCAGGATCCGGGAAGGCAATCTACCAATATCACTCTTTTATTGTAATTCATAAAAAGAGGGAGCCACGGCTCCCTCTTTTGTATTCTTTCTCGTATTTTTTAAATTAAAGAACTTTGGTAATGCCCGGCATCGGGATAGGATAAAATCCTTTTTCATCCGGCAGTACCGGTGGTAATACATCCCAGCCAAAAGTATCCGGAACCAGCTTATTATCGGAATTGATGGCCTCATCCCAGGTAATCATCTGTCCTGAATAAGTCGCCATACGACCCATAATGGCTGTCATTGTACTTTTCGTTCCATTTTCCAGATCGTTGATCACTTCACCGGCTTCAATGGCAGCGAATAATTCATCATGTTCCTGCTGATAGGGATTAGGGTCTTCCCTGTCCCTGTGTTTCCAGATTATATTTCCTTTCAGATCATACAAAGTGCCGGAACTATCGGCGCGGCCCTTGGTACCAGCAACAGATTCTGCTACCTTGTTCCATGTATTCTGAATATGACGGCACTGGCTGTTCATGATCGTTCCGTCTGCATATTCAAATTCCACAAAATGATGATCGAAAATTTCGCCATATTCCTTGCCGGTTCTTACCTGGCGTCCGCCCATTCCCTGAGCTTTTACGGGATAAGCCTGTTTTACCCAGTTGATTACATCAAGGTTATGGATATGCTGTTCAACGATATGATCTCCGCATAACCAGTTAAAATAATACCAGTTCCGCATCTGATATTCCATTTCTGTCTGACCGGTTTCCCTCGGATTCACCCATACGCCACCACCATTCCAGTAAGCCTGAGCGGAGGTAATATCTCCAATTTCACCATCATGGATTCTTTTGATCATTTCACGGTAGTAGGTCTGATAATGTCTCTGCAGGCCGACAATGACGTTTAATTTTTTCTGTTTGGAAAGTTCCACCATTTCAAGCACTTTACGGATTCCAGGTGCATCGGTAGCCATGGGTTTTTCAGTGAAGACATGCTTGTCATTTTTAACAGCATATTCCAAATGGATAGGACGGAAACCAGGAGGGGTGGTTAAAATAACAACATCGGCCATATCGATGGCGGCCTTATAGCCATCAAATCCAACAAATTTATTTTTATCCTTCACCTTTACCCGTTCTTTATCGGTAATTTGTTCCAGGATGTTACTGTAACTTGTATCCAGGCGATCCTTGAAAGCGTCGGCCATGGCGACAAGCTGTACGTTTTGTTTTACGCTTAGCGCCTGAACTGCAGCCCCTGTCCCTCTTCCTCCACAGCCAACGAGAGCAACTTTGATTGTGTCTGATCCGGCAGGATGTGCACTCGAATCAAGGGATAGTCCGCCAACCATGACACCACCTGCCACAGTTGCCGATCCCTTGACAAAATTTCTGCGGGTTAATGAAAATTTTTTGTCCATAATCTTATATTTAGGTAAAAAAACACATTTAATCTTCGTCCAGATTGATCGCCCAGAAAGTATCTTGTTCCTCCTTGGTCAGTTCCTCGAAGGGTCTGACAACCCGGAAACCCACAAAGGGGGAATCCGTATTCCACCAGAAGCTTTTAGGGATTTGAGGATCCCTTTGTTTCCATTTTTCAGGATTTGAGGGGATCCGGGAAGCACAACGCAACATGTCAGGATCGTCATCATATGAACCTCCCCTAACCGTTCTGGGATAGAGTGCGGCAGGTTTGGACCATGGATTTTTTAAATCTTCCTCCTTCAGCTTTTCATAATAATCCGGGTAATAATGATCCAGTGTCCATTCTGCAACATTTCCCATCATATCATAGATGCCGAATTGATTGGGCTTTTTCTCACCTACTTTATGATAGGTATACAAGGCATTGCCATAATGCCACCCGTATTCATCGAGTTCCGCCACATTGTCTCCCGAATAATAAGCTGTGGTTGTTCCCGCCCTGCAGGCATATTCCCATTCGGCCTCAGTCGGTAAACGATAAAATTTTCCTGTCATGGTGGATAACCATTTGCAGTACATCAAAGCTGCAAACTGTGTCATACTTCCGGCCGGATAGCCGTACTTGCCCATACCAAACGAGGGATCCTCATAGGGGGGGCTAGGCCTTGAAATGGCATCCGCTTCCGTTTCACGTTCAAGCGCAACTTCAGAAAGGATTGAATCACGCACTATATTTTCCTTCTGCATGAAAAGTTCATACTGATCCCAGGTGATTTCGAATTTTCCCATCCAGAATCCGTCTACCTCCACCTCACGTTGCGGGCCTTCATCTACATCACGGTCAGCTTCGGTGTCCGGGCTTCCTATCACGAATGAACCGCCCTGAACGGGAACCATTTCGATGGCTACCTGCGAACCAGGTATTTCTTCAACATAGGCCACAACTTCGACATCCTGAGCATGAGATAGGGTAACGATTAAAATTATCCCCAGCATCAGTGGGGAGAATTTCAACATTGATGATATGCTGTAGATCATTTCTATATTCAAATTTAAAACTTTTACCTCACCAAAGTCAATTCAAAATCAATGGAAACATCTTTTCCGGTTTTGATCTGGCCGAACATTGCGGTCGGCGGTTCCACTTTATACGTGACCATGTCGACAGGAAAACTGCCTTTGAATTTTAGTGTTTTTTCATCCACTTTCTGTCCGTCCAGTGTTAAACTGATCTCCCTGGTGAACCCCGCAATGGTCAGATTCCCGGTTACATCAAGCTGGAATTTATCTGATCTGGAATCTGTAATATTCTTTATCTCGTCCTGTGTTATCTCGAAAATTATGTTGGGATGTTCTTCTGATTTAAGGGCATTATAGGTTTTATTGTCCATGGTGGCTCCCCGCGGGCTTTCGATGCTTAATACTGGAATTTCCATTTTAACAGATTCCACTATACTGCCGCTTCTGGCTATTTTTTTCTGATTGATATTCTCTTTGAAAAGATAGGTGCCATTGACCTCATTTACCTTGCTGGTCCAGTCGTGAATGGTGGATGTACCTGTAATGGACATGGTGCTTCCCTCACCAACCTTATATTCAACCTGGGCAGCGGCCGGAGAAATAAGATAAATAAAGAATACGTAAATCAAAAAGGTTTTTTTCATAGATCATTAAATTTTAAAAAATGTCTGCAAATATCAGGCCCAAAAGTACCCGAAATGACCATGGATTACTTTTTATTATACGTTAAAAGTGTATTATTTACAATTATATGCAAAAAAAATGTTATTTCAGATAAATCGTATTTGAATCAATTCCTGATTTTTTTCGAGGTTCGGAAAACCAGACGGATAAATAACAAAACCAGGTAAATCACAAAACTCACCAATAAAATATCTATGAGATTCTTATACCAGAAATCAAAAAGGATTCCATATACAACAATGCATAGCATGACCAGGGTTGGTGAAAGTAAAATAAAAAAAAGTTCATTTAAAATAAAATTCCTGATCCTGATCCCCATGTCTGTATTCCTGTTTTCCACACAAATTTAGTATACAAAAACAAGAAATTTCAGAATCGGAGCTTCAATACCTTGATGTAATTGTCGAAAATAATTTACGATCGGGGGAATCAGGTTCCGGATCATCAATTACAGCCGAACACAGGATTTTTCAAATAAGATCATTATGATTATATTGTGAGATTATCCGGAAGAAACTGGGGGGAATTATATCTGACAGAAGGGACATAAATTCTATAAGTTTCATTTCGAAAATGCAGTATTTGGTGAACAATAAAACCTTTATCCATGAGATATGAAAAACAACCTGGAAATGCCAGTATCGGATATTACCGGCAGATTTCCTTTAATCAGCGTTTGAATAATGAACCTTTCAGGGTATTCTCGGAGGATGACTGGAAAAACTGGAATAAAAAAGGATATGTTGTGATCCGGAATGTAGTACCTGAAGAGAACATCAGGAATCTTGTCCGGACAATCTGGGAATTTGAGGAAAAAGACCCGGATGATCCATCAACATGGTACCGGCCCCCACACCGGGAAATCGAAATGAAGGAGCTTGTGAATTCAGGGATGGTGGAAATGTACCATCACCAGCATCTATGGGATAACCGCCAATATCAGAAAATCCATAAAATTTTTGCGGATATCTGGGGAACTGAAAAATTATGGGTTTCCATTGACAGGTGTAATCTCAATTTCCCATTGGGAGAGAAGAAATTCAAAGGATTTATTCATTGGGATATAGATACTTCAGATCCCGATCGCAGGAATAATGTCCAGGGCGTGTTATCCCTGAGCGATACCACCCGGGAAACGGGTGGCTTTCAGTGTGTTCCCGAATTATTCAGGAATTATGATGCATGGGTGAAAACACAGCCAGCAGACAGGGATCCTTTCAAACCGGATGTCACCGGATTTGAAATTGAACAGGTCGAAACCATGGCAGGGGATCTTATCATATGGAATTCGATGCTTGCTCATGGAATCCGTCCAAACAAGTCCGACCGGCCCCGGATAGCCCAGTATATTGCCATGACCCCTGCCGAAGAAGAAAATGCGGACCTGAGGGATTGGCGGATAAGATCCTGGAAGGAACGCATCCCTCCGGAAGGATATGCTTTTCCGGGTGATCCGAGAAATTGGGAACTAACCCGGTATCCCAGGGCCAGTCTGACTGAACTGGGAGAAAAACTGCTTGGCATGAAAAGCTGGTAGGACTGGATCTTAAAAAACCTTCACTTTGATTAAAAGGATAAATTGCCCATTGGAATAATTTGTAAGCCTAATCAAAAGGAATACGTTTCAGATGTTGATCTATCTTAGGGCAAAACAGGATTAATCCCTTTCCATTGGGATATGTGAGGAGTTGATGTATTTTTGAATTTTTCATTTTCATAAAACAAACCATCATTGAGATCATATGGCTGAAGGAAGGTTTGACAATCCTGTTGTGGCCGCCTTGAACGGATTTTTCGACCTGTTCAGAAAACAGAAACTACAGAACAGGCTGACAGGTAATGACATGATCGATGGCCGGACCTGCCTGGTCACAGGAGCCAATTCCGGACTTGGGTTTGCAATTGCGGTGGAACTGGCCAGAAGAGGGGGACATGTGATCATGGCCTGCCGCAGACAGATACCGGAAGCGGGTGAAAAGGTTAAAAAGGTCTCTGGATCCGGGAATGTGGAAATGCGTTATCTGGATCTGAGCGAACTTGAAAGCATCCATTCATTTTGTGAAGGCTTGAAAAAAGATCGGGTACAGCTCGATATCACCATCCTGAATGCCGGCGTTGCTCTCCCAAAGGCAAGGGAAACTTCATCGGGGCAGGAAGAAATGTTCATGGTCAATTACCTTTCCAACGTGATAGTATCCTCCCTGTTATTGAAAGCCGGGGTTATCCCCAACAAGATTTCAGGCAACAGGAAGGAACATGAAGCCAGGATCCTCTTCATCAGCTCTGATTCACACCAGGGATCCTCCTATGTCGATTATGATGAATTCGGGAAATTCATTCCCTACGGCGTATCGAAGGGCATGGAATACTATAGTTACTTTAAGCTGGTGGCCAATACATTTTTTACCGAATTGTCCAGACGACTGAATGCAGGTGAGGTGGATGTTGGTATCCATGTGATTTGCCCGGGACCCGTCAACACCAATATTGTGAAGGAAGCGCCCTGGCTGTTGCGGAATATCCTCAAAGGGATCTTTTCCATTATTTTCAGATCACCGGCAAAAGCGGCTGAGCCGGTGGTTTACCTGGCCGTTTCCGATGATTTTGTAGGCAGAAGCAACGAATACCTGCATATGTTCAATCCCAGGAAGATGGATCCGAAAGTGTATGAAGTGGAGGAGGGGATCAGGTTATGGGAGAAGTCCATGGAACTCTGGAAATCGATCGACAAAAAGGCGATCATCCCGGAAATATGAATTGTTTTTCAATTTTTACACACCCCTGACCCTCCCGGGTCAGTCCCGGGACAGGCTTCTCAAAAGAGGGGAAAATCGGTATTCAATTAAAACCGGGAGTACAAAATCCCCTCTCGTGGAGGGGTAGGGGTGGGTTATTCCTCCGGCAAGGGCAGGGATGGATTACATGGAATACCCTGAGTGACCGTATGTAGGGTGATTGATAGAATCGACCGGTTGTGCTTTGTCCTTTCGAGCCTGTGCTCCAGGGCAGGTAATTCATGATTTGCCGGGACTACCCTGCACAGGGAAGTTTCATTATCCTGCAAAGATCCCTGAAACGGGAATCGGTCCTGACATGATTGATAATATTTTGATATAATTAAAAATCAACGGATTACTTACGATGTAAGCATTGTTAATCATATGGTAATTAATGAATTACCTTTAATTGTCTTACATAACCCCAATATCTGAAATACATCAGTAGTTACTATCCATTCGTTTGAATAATAAAAAGGAAAAAGTTGACATTTATATTCCTTAGAAGATTAAAAACATGAAACCTTTAAAATTAATTTTTGCTGTATTTTTAATATGGTTACTGAGTTTCGGTTGTAATAAGGACGACGATCCTACGCCGACAGGATTACAACCCGATATTTCAGGTGTAAGTCCCTCTGAAGGAGCCATCTCAACAGAGCTGGCCATAGTCGGCACTAATTTTGAACAAGGTGCGGTAGTTATCGTTGGTGGAGTCAATTCAATTGTAGTTGATGTTACTTCAGCCACTTCAATTTTTGCACAGGTTCCTTCCGGTGTGGAGGCCAACACATTGCTTTCCGTGAGCGTAAGGAACCCGGCCGGGAAAGAAGCAACTTTTGAAAATGCTTTCACAGCGATACCTCCCGAACTTGAATTCGTAAACAGCGCAACAAAGCCATCAGGTAATGTAGGCAGCACCGTAATTCTTGAAGGTAAAGCATTTGGAAGCGTCCAGGGCACAAGCAAAATATATTTCTCTGATGGTGCCGGAAGTACAATTGAAGCTTCGGTAGCAAATCCTGATTACTGGACAGATCAATTTATTATTACAACAGTTCCATCGGGTGCCGATGATGGACCATTATATATAGAAACAGAATTAGGCGTCAGTAATGAAATGATATTTAATGTAACTGAAGCGGCAACTTTTAGTCCTTCCACAATTAACTGGACATCTACAACGGCACTTCCAGTTGCTGTAAGTGGGCACTATGCCCAGTTTGTTACCATTGACGATGCAAGCGATGTAAGTCATCAATTTGTATATGTAACCGGTGGAAAAAATGATACTCCTGAAGCGTTGGATCAGGCCATATATGGCGAAATCAATGCAGATGGAACCATTGCTGAATGGAAATCGGCTACGTCACTGCCAACGCCTCTGGCCTTTCACAGTACAGTAGCGGCAACGCCCTACAATTCTAAAGTTTCAGGCTCAGGACATTTATACATTATTGGTGGAGTGGATGGAGACAGCAATGTTGTAAATACAGTGTCGGTTGCGCCATTCAATAATGACGGTTCACTCGGCAGTTGGTCCGGTACAACGTCCTTACCTGAGCCATTACATTCACATGGTGCTGTGATTTTTAGAAACACTATTTATGTTGCTGGTGGAACTACAACCGGTGATGTACCAGTGAATAAAACTTACAAATCCGTAATTGATACCACAGGAGCACTTGGAGACTGGCAGGAACTTTCTGCTATGCCTTCCGAAATGACATATCACGGTTTTATTACATTCGGAGCTTATTTATATGCTGTAGGTGGAGAAAGTGGCAATTCAACTCCGGATGCCGGCACATCATCAACTAATTTGTCACAAGTAATTTTCGCCAGACTGGATCTTCGTACCGGAAACATCACGGATGCTGGTTGGACAGTAAATGAAAACGAGCTGCAAAAATCCCGAAGTAAGCATACTACACTGGCTGCAGGAGGTAATTTATTTGTGTCTTCGGGTTTGTACGCTGCTGCAGGCCAGGGCTCAAGCGAAAATACCTATGCACAGATTTTAGCAGATGGCACCGTAGGGACATTTGCCGGAGCTACCGGCTCAAACACATTGTTATCTCAAGGAGGTTTTAATCTCTATAACCAGGCAGGAATCAGCTATGTTGATGCAAATGGCGTATCGCGTGTAATGATTCTTGGCGGAGCAAGTGTAAATGATCCAAATATCAAGACTTCAAATGTCTTGTTTTATTAATCATACCCCCGAAATTTAATAAAAAGCTAATAAAAAAAATTAAAATCATGAGAAAGCTAAAAATAAATTTTCTTTTATTGGTATCTCCATTTTTATTCTGGCAATGTACAGATGAAGCGGACCAGCTTGATTCGTTTACTTTGTCCGGTTCTGCAATCAAGGGTCCGGTAGTAGAAGCAACTGTTATCGTTTACCCAATCAATGAAGCAGGTGAACGGGGAGATGTAGTGGCAACTACCGTGACTGATCAGCATGGGAATTTTAAGGTGGAAGTGGATTACATGGGATTTGTGGAAGTGGTTATTCATGAAGGTAGCTATCAGGATGAGGCATCAGGCCAACAGGTATCATTAGAGATGGATGAATTGAGGACCATTATCGAAGTTGAAGGAGACGAAAACTTTGGAATTACTGCTTTGACCACCATCGCAGCAGAATATATTAATGAAAATGCGGCATCCGGCTTGTCGATCGCTATTGAAAATGCAAGTAAGGAGGTTGCTGATCTATTTGGCTTATCCGGGATAGATATTAATACAACCATTCCGGCAAATTTACCTTCTATCACATCTCAAAACATGGAGATGGCTCAAATAAAATATGGAGCAGTGCAGGCAGGACTATCACAACTTTTACACAATAACGGATATGAACCGGAAGATTTGCTGGATCTGATGGAAGATTTCGGAAAAGATTTCGCCGACGGCATTATTGATGGTAAAAACGGTTCAGAAGCATTGAATTTTATATTAGGTATTACTCCGGCTAATGCAATTGACGGATTACAAAATGCAATGGAAAGTTTTATGAATGGTACCCAAAACAGTAGCGGCTTTACGTTAGCAGATATGGGTCTATGAAACCATTAAATCAGGTTATCTGAAGCTTCGAATATTGACTCACAGTAAAAGATTGCCTTGTCGAGGCAATCTTTTACTTTTTCTGATTTAACCGTGAAACTCGGACAATGCGTTTTGATCTTGGTTTTCGCCTGTTAATCTGGGAAGGCGGATGTACGTATTTTGATTTTTTCTCCCGTTGTCCATCGCTGAGGTAGAGGTCGGAATTTATAATAAAGCCGAAGCCGAATTGATACCTGTTGTGGCAGGAGCGAAACAAACATCCTGAATGACGTGGGAGGATTGTCTGATTGTATTTTGAACCAGATTCATGGGTTACTTCCATTTCACATTTTTTCAGAAGGACAGCTTAGGATTCCAGTTTTAGCTTAATGAGCCTACCGGAATTTCTGAATCTTATGGTGGATGGTCATGTCGAAAATCGTGAAACGCGAATCGCGAATCGTCCTCTCGTCCCCGGCATTTCCTGATCAGCCGCCAATGGATCCGGCGGTTTTTCCTGAGGATATCAAACGCTTTTTTTTCGTCCTTCCCCATCAGGGAGGTGTAGCCGACGATGTCGGAGAAGATGATGGCAGCCAATCGCCTGGTAGACATAGCGACCCTGGTTAAAAGGTGAATATAATTTAGAAATAAAAGCCTGGATTTTCAAATTCTCGTTGTTTTAAAAAAAAAGGTCTTCATTATTTATCGCAGATCATGTTCATCAGAATCCCCTTATTGGGTAACGCTGATGGTGGATGATTGTAATCATCGGGAAACGTATTAAATAGTTCAGTCACCCGCGAATTCCTACTGTCTATCACACGAACCAGATCGATTGTTCATTAGGGAATGTTTGAGGCATGTTCATTTTTCTGTCTTAAGTATCTTGCATTCAGAAGGTAACAATTTAATTCCGCGTACATTATAATTTATAAATCAGACCTTACAAATCAACTATCTGGATTCCTCCTGAAGGACAAGAGGGAGGACTGTTTTGGATCATGAATATAAATCCCATAGCATCTCATACTAGAGACACCGATGTCATTCAGGATACTTGCCCGCCAGTGGCTTCGGCGGGGAATCCCGATCATTGTGTTAATGAAAAATTTACCTTATTACCGGGGTCTTTTAATTTAAAGGATAATTGCCCTGATATTGATCGGGGGTTACATCTCCGGGATTCCTCATGGTCTGCCTAGGTGAGACCCTGAGAGAGAGAAAAACCTACCACTACTTAAATGCACTTATATTTCAGGGTGAAACATGTGAAGGTTCGGAATTCGGATCACGTATTCATAGATAATTATTTATAAATAAGCTGGTTAGAAACATTATATTATTTATTTTTGAATTAGCGGGGTAACCAATGACTCACAATGAACTTTGAAAATTTTGATTATTTTATTAGCATCTTAGCTCTATTTAGCCGTAAAGAATTTTTCGAGACCTTATCCAGCATATTTTTGATATAAAAATATGATCCTGCCTTAACATTTGAACTGGGTTTTCTTAAAACCTATTAGCATAACAGGCATTATTTGTCTGAATTAAACTCACTAAAAGGCATTGGGAATTTATGCTGATTAATCTTTTCTCAAACCTTTGATCACTATATTACCGGTCCCTGATTCATCACAGGGATAGGTGAATTCTTTCTCTATCTTGCTTGAGTCATTAATCGTTTCATAGAACTGATCGAGATACCTGATTGTTTGATTAATGTAACTAATGCTTAATAATGGATTGTCTTCATAGATCGCATAAAAATCATCTTTCAGTTGATTGAAAGTTGCAAAGACCGTATTGAATTGATCCATTTCTGACATACAAAAACCCCTGTACCTCCTTTCCAATGTAGAGCTCAATTTAAGTTCCGGAGCTGGATTGGCATAAGGTGCCCTCACAATTCCGGCATGATCAAAATCATAAGGAACCGTGATCGGTAATTTTGAGGAATCATCCAAAATCAGTTTTATATTTTGTAAATATTGTACTGACCAGTCTGTGTTTCCGATCATGTATTGGAAAACGGCCATTTTCAAAAAATCTTCCTTTTTTGTGTCCTTTGGACTTAACCTTTCTATTTCAGCAACCGACGATCTATTCCGTTTTGCCATCTGTTTTTCTTCTTCAAGCAAAATTCCATAATGGAGATCTGAACTTCTGTTTTTTACGTCATCATGATAAATCACCTTTATCAACCTGGCCCTAAAACTCCTTGGCGTGATGAGATTATACAATTTGTAGACCAAATATTCATGGATGACATATTGATCTCCCCGGCATGGTGTTACCAATTTTATCTTGTCCTGTCCTTTAAATAGGGAAGCTTCCGGCGTAGATGATTTTGCGAAATTAAGAAAGAGTGGCGGATATTTACAGTTTGATTGAAGCTTACGGAAGTGCCCACGTACCTTGATATTAACCGGGATATAGAAAGCGGTTTGATCGGCTTGATAATGTAAAGTGGCCTCGTGATATCGGGGGTCATCTCCACGGTCCTTCAGTAATGACTTTAAGTCGCATCGTAAAGTCAGCTCCAGGATTTCGTTGGACTCAAAAAGATTGGATGTCTGGCCATTGGCATTGATTAATATGAAAAAACACAACCAGCAAAGAGGTATTTTTTTTATATCTTCAAATAAAAATGAGATGAAGACCGAGGATAATATTTTATTTGATTCCCTGACTTCCATGGTGGAGTGGGTCCTTACCGGAAAATCTTATCTTCAATTTACAAAAAATTGTGGAAAGTCAACAATATCTGAAGCCTGAATATGATGTTTCTTTCCAGGAAGATCTTTGATAAGATTCCTCAGCAGATCCAGAAAATCATCTTTAAAATATTGTCAGGAAATTGAATGATATTTGACCTGTCTCAAAGGCTGATCCGGGTCCCGGGGCAGGGATTATCTTCCGGAAGAATTTATCCCATAAATGATCATTTCATGATATGATTTTTTATTACCACCAGGATGATATGGTTCTAAACCGGGATGTTCATTTGTTTCGTAATGGAACACTGGGTGTCCGGGGGCTGGACACAGTTTTAGACTGTAATATTGTATAAAATCAGCTGGTTAGAAGTCGGTCGTATGAAATTCATTAAAAGGGTGAGTAACAAATCACTAACAATCATCAAGACATAAAATTGAAGGTTATCAATACTGTTTTTAATGGGGATCACCCTATTTACCCGTAAAGGAACCAGAAATCTCATGCGGCCATAGTTATATAGCTCAATGATAGACAGGGAGCAAAACTAAAAGAAGCAGAGGAGCACATAAAAGAAAATGAAGATACCTAGGGACGGACGCAGCAGTGGTCTTAATCGCCATAAAAAAAGTCAAAAAATTATTATATTACATCATCAGGGGAAAATCATGAACCATTAATAAAATGCTGATGTTTAATTAAATATGACATAACTCGTATATCCATTAAATCAACTAAAATTCAAGTCCCTTAACCCTTATGAAAACTCAATATCAAAAAGATAAATTTTATCGATTTAATATTGGACAATTTGAATGTCTTTCTTTAAGTGATGGCACCTTCGATTACGATCCAAACCATTTATTTCTAGGAAAATCAAAGGAGGAAGTAAGGGAAATCATGTTTAATCATAATATTGCAGGTGATTTTATTAAATCTCCTTACACATTTCCATTTGTAAATACCGGTGTCAATAAAGTTTTGGTAGATATGGGTGCAGGAAAACTGGGTCCGGACACCGGAAAAATGATTGATAATCTGAAGTTAGCCGGTGTACAGCCTGAAGATATAGATTTTGTGATTATTACACATGCCCATCCGGATCATATTGGTGGCACCCTGGATGAAGATGGAAATCCTAATTATCCGAATGCTAGATATTATATCTGGAAAAAAGAGTGGGATTTCTGGTTTTCCGATGAAGCCATACAGGAAGTGGATAAATATTTATCACAGATTGTACCCACTGAAATGTTCATGAAGGTGGCACGAGGGCAACTCGGCCCTGTAAAAGACAAAGTTGAATTCATAACAGAAGAAAAGGAGATTCTTCCTGGAATATTTACGCATTTTGCCCCTGGACATACACCAGGCCATATGGTGGTATCATTTGAGTCTGAGGGTGAAGAATTGTATTTCACCAGTGATACAGTAATATTTCCATTATTTCTTGAACAACCTGAACTGCATATATCAATTGATATAATGCCTGAAGATGCAGATATCAGTAAATATCGCATATATGATTTGGTAGCTGATAAAAAGGCACTGGTACTTGCCCAGCATTTTCATCCATTTCCTAGCTTGGGATATATTGAAAAAAAAGAGCATGGATGGTCTTGGAAGCCTATTAGTGTATAATATGATACTTTTATTGTAGATTTTCAAGTCTTAGAAGTAGCTTGTAAGGGCTCTTCATTTATTAAAGTAGAAATTTTTATGTATTTGAATTTAAACTTTCACCAGGAAAATTGGAGATTGATATAAAGGGTGACTTGGCCTATATTTTCTATATGGATTTCAATTTGATATTGAAACAAATAGAAGAGAAAGAGGAATTGAAATGCAATACGTCAGATCAAGTTACTTAAAAAAACAGAAAGATGGTTGGAAGATATTTCTGGTATGTATATAATGCTAGAGAATATTAATCAGCATAAACACATTTCCAGAAGGAAATTTTAATTTATTGATTCGATTTATAAATCGATTTCATCCAGAATTCTTTTGGCCTTATCCATGATCTCTTCGAATCTTTTTTCTTTTTTTAGATTTTCCATAAAGGGATCAAAATTATAAAAGAACTGGTAGTTTAGAAAACCTCTATCGACTGATTGCTCCAGCCAGTTTAGCGCTTCGTTTTTATTGTCTACCAATGCATAACAATCGGCCACTAACCAGGAAAATTCACAATCTTGTTTACATTTAGCAATAATTGAGGAGCTAAGGAGGTTCTTAATTCCTCGTTCATTATTTTTTAATGCGAATTGTAGCATTTTGACAAAGATTGTACTGAAATCGTCGGTGGGGGAATGCCTGGCAAGATCAAGCTCAACCATATCTACTTCTTTATGTTGATCATTATATGCTAATGCATAGGCATAAAGAAATCGAAATGGATCAAGCGGATTAAGCTCACCACACCGTTGAAAAGAAGACAAAGATGCTTCAATTTTTCCGGTAAACATCTGGGCTTTTGCTAACATTAGATAGTTTGTTGAAACCAATGGATCCAGGGCAAGTAATTTATCCATCAAAGGTAAAGCTTCTTCTGTTTTGCCAATAAAAGCCAAGACTAATGGATACCAGAGTAGTAATTCGGGGTCTTGAGGAGCTATCTTAAATGCTTTTTTAAGATATGGATAAGCGGTAGCACATCCACCTCCTTCCAGAACTTCTACCATTCCAGTAAGAAAATATCCCTGATACGCGTCTGGTTTTAGCAGAATTGCTTGCTCTGCGCATTTCCGACATTCCATCAAGTATCGTTTGTTATCTTTAAGTGTAACATTCGCATAATTGAAATATGCTAAACCAAGTCCTTCAATCAACATGATATTATCTCCCATGATATCCTTCGCTGCATTAAGGTAATTGATCGCATATTCACATCCTACTTCTGTAAACTTCAGAATTTCACTTCTGGCTTTTAAGTAATATTCATACGCTCTTGCATCTTGAATTACAGGATTGGAAAGAACTTGATTTTCATTTTTTAGAAGTTTTATTTCAAGTGAGTCAACTATTGATCTGGACACACTTTCCTGAATCTGAAAAATATCATCAAGGGTACCGCTGTAACTCTTGGCCCATAGATGATTGTCGTTTACAGCATCAATTAATTGAGCTGTAATTTTAAGGTGATTTCCTGCTTTTCTGACACTCCCTTCCAGTACATGTTGTACATTGAGTTCCTTACCTATAGCTGTTACGGATTTGACCTTCCCTTTATACATCAATGCGGAAGTTCTGCTGATAACCCTTAAACTATGAATTTGAGAAAGCATGGTTATAATTTCTTCAATCAGTCCATCGCTGAAGTATTCATTATCTTTACCTGGACTTAGATCATCAAAAGGAAGAACTACAATAGATTTATCCCAGGTGATTTCATGAATATTTGAGGTTTCTTTCTGAGATTTTTCACTGGTTATTACTTTATAGATCATTACTGGGTTACCGACATTTTTCAGGTTTCTTTCTCCAATCGATGTACATCGAAATTCTTTATGATTTCTAACGGAATCATATACCTGACCAGAAATATAAATCTCTCCGCAGCCTGTTAAACTTTCAATGCGAGCGGCAATATTAACTCCATCACCATATATATCATTTTCCTGGATAACCACATCACCGAGATGAATGCCTATCCGAAGATTGAGTTGCGGGTATTTTTCCACTTCATTTTGAATTGAAATGGCGCATTGAACTGCCTCGATAGCGCTTGAAAAGCAACAAAGGGTTCCATCACCCATTTTTTTTATCAAACGCCCATGATATGTTTTTAATGATAATTCATGGAGCTTGTCATTTTTATCAATTATTTGGAGTGCTTTTTGCTCATCTTCATTCATCAAAGATGTATAGCCCATAATGTCAGTAAACATAATTGCACTTAATTGCCTGTCTGGCATGACTATTTGGTGTTATAATTAAAAATCAGCCACCCAAGAACCTATCTTAATACAATTTACGAAATATCTGGGAAAGTCAAATAATTTCACAACCTCAGGCTTAAATATCCTTTATTTACTATGATAAGCAGTAAAAGAAAGCGTCTGATGCTTTATTATTTGTGGTTAATAAATATGCTGTTTATCTAATTGATGCAGGTTCAGGGATCGGATTACCATTATCGCGGCAGATCATGCGGTTGCATAAGGGTACCCTGGAAGTGAAATCAGTTCCGGGAAAAGGTGTCGCATTTGTGATGATATTTTAGTCCGATGTTTTTAAGCCCTAAGGACGGCTTCATCTTATCATATGTATGATCAACTTTAAACCATAGACTTATCAGCAGCATGAATTTGTGAAAATGTATTTGTATTTTTATCAGATCATGAATAGCCAATAAAATGCCTTATATTTTCGAAAAATCCATCAGCAGGAAAAAATTCATAAAAGAAGGTCTGAAGTATGCCGGAGCCATATCCTCTATGGGAATTTTTTACAGGTTTGCCAACGCTGAGCAAACAAATGCGGATGTTCACATGGCCCTGCTGGCTGACACGCATATAAAAGCTTATAAAAGCGAACAATACAGGGGATTTTTTCCCTATGAGAATCTACAGAAGGTGGTCGGCCAGGTGAAGGATAAAGCTCCCGGACTGATGCTGATCAATGGAGACATCGCCCGTCTCGATGGACAACTTGGTGATTATTTAGCCATTCAGGAAATATTATCGGACCTCGCGGGACTTCCTGTCGTAATGACGCTTGGAAACCACGATGACCGCGAAAATTTTTATAATATTTTCGGGAAGGAGGCGGATGGGAAACAATCTGTCCAAAATAAGCATGTTATGGTCATCGAACGGACTGACCTGAGATTTATATTGCTGGATTCTCTCATGTATGTGAACAAAACCCCTGGATTTCTGGGAAATGAACAGCGGGCCTGGTTAAAATCGT
>JAGTVG010000154.1 GCA_018224645.1 Cyclobacteriaceae bacterium | reverse complement strand
ACCTCCGGAGTTCGGGGAGCTACCGGTAATGTGCTACATAAATTCAACCCCTCCGGGGTAGTATTCCAGAGATTCCGGGTTCATGCCGGGTTCGCTAAGCAGGGATCTGATTAATTTGAATGACAGTCTGTATGTATGATTTGTAGCATTATCATATGGATCATCCGTTTCATCAGGATCCGGGCAGGGGAATCGAATGCGGAACCTTTTACTGCTGAATGACAGTTTGTGCGCAGGATATAAAACCCCGGGTTGTCGGGGTTAGTGAATGATAAAAAATATTCGAAGCCGTCATTCCGGGAATTCATGCCACCACTCCGGGTGATGGCATGAATTTTCCATAACCTGATTGCTCAGAATCCCCAATTTCTCAGGTCAACCTCCCTGGAAATCCCGTCAACGGTGACGGTAACCAGGCTGTCACAGGTGCCATCCCCATAATCGATGAGCATATCGGGCTGCCCATCCCTTTTGAATAACTTCACACCTTCCACCGGAATAAATATCCTTGTAGCCCAGCAGGCCCTCTTGTACTTCATCATCGAAACAATGGTCATGGTATAATTAACTTCCCTGCGGTTTTTACCGGATGCGGAACCAATGACCGTTACTTCATCCCTGAGCGGATTTCCCATACGGATCCATGTCCGTGTATGGTTGGCTTCCCTTTCGGCAAATGTCCCATCCGGCCAGGTCAGTTTTCCATTTTCGAGCATAATGTTAAACGAAGGATGGTCATCAAGGCTGGCTGAAACATTCGTGCAGGTCCTGACACCCTCCACTTTGATGTCATTGACATAAAAATCCTCGAAAGTCGTCACCCAGACTGAACCCGGGATAAATTTACGATCCGTGTAGGTAATGATGACCTTTCCCTTCCTGATCCTGCCGCCCCATCCCACACATCCTTCACCAAAGTCAATGATGATGGTATTGTTTTCAAAATCATGCGTTTTAATCCCGCATCTGATCCTTTCATCCACTTCTTCCTCAGCCACTCTTCCATTTTCATTGAAATAGATCATTGCAGATTCCACAATGCCATCCACTTCCTCAAAAGTATCATCGTAGGTTGCCTCCAGTGCCACCGGGGCAGTATCAATGGCCTGGGTTTCCTCTTCCTTATCACATGAAGTAATGGCCAATAACACCGAACCGGCAACTAATAATCGTAATCCAAATGCTTTCATATTACTAAAGTTTAAGCTTCAATACTTACACTTAGATGTGCAGTTGCCGGAAAGGTTTAATCCGGCAGAAAAAATTTTTCCCGGTTCATGATCAGAGATCCCCGGCCATCGGACGGATCAGAATTTCCTCGACCACCGTTCGCGGTGATAAACTATAGGCATTCCAGATGACTTCTGCGACATCTTCAGCCTTTATGAACCTTTCAGGTGGCAGATCTGTTCCTTCCCAGCTGGCGGTATAGGTAGCGCCGGGCAATACTGCAGAAACCCGGATATTAAAAGATTTCATTTCTTCCCTCAATACTTTGCTCATCCCCAGGAGGGCGAATTTCGAGATGCCATAGGAACCCCCATTGGTATAGGCGACAATACTTGCCGTGGAACAGATGTTAAAGATATATCCCTCCCTCCGCCGGATCATCCCTCCGATCAGTCCGCGCGTCAGATGATATGCGCTGTAAAGGTTCGTCCCGATCAGCTCCTCCAGCGTTCCACGGGGTTCATTGTAAATCTGACCCGGTTTGAATATTCCCGTATTATTGATCAGCACGTCCACGGGACGCTTAAGGGATACAACGTAGTCGATAAAATTCTCCCGCTCCGCAGAATCCGAGAGATCGGCGCTGAAGGTGTAGAGGTCAGTACCCGGAAATTTTTTACCGATCATGGCGCTGAGTCTTTCAAGGTCCTGGCCGGTACGGGCACATGTAGCCACGGCAAATCCATTTTCCGCGAATTTTTCAACCAGGGCTTGCCCAATCCCCTTGGTGCCTCCAGAAATAACAGCTAATTTATTCATGACAATTTTCATTAAATCTTCGTGAACTTATTTACTTTGTCTATTAATCCCATTGAGCAGGTAAAAAATTATTAATTTTATCACTTATAATATAATTTGATCGTAATTTAATCAATTAAATTTCCAATATTCCGTCATGCAAATCATTGGAAGATATTTCCTTTTTCTGCATTCTTTGATCATCAAACGTGAGTCGTTCAATACATATGTACGGCTCATTATCGATGAATGCATCAAGGTGGGCATTAACTCCATTTTTATTGTGGCTATTGTTTCTACCTTCATCGGAGCGGTAACTGCCGTACAAACCGCCTATAACATCGTTTCCCCCCTGATCCCGAATTATGTGGTGAGCCTGGTGGTCAGGGACATGACCCTGCTCGAACTGGCTCCAACCATTACGGCGATCGTTTTTGCCGGAAAAGTCGGATCAAACATTTCCGGAGAGCTCGGGACAATGCGGATCAGTGAACAGATAGACGCCCTCGAGGTAATGGGTATCAATTCCTCTTCATTCCTGGTGTTGCCGAAGATCATTGCCTGCCTGCTGATGTATCCTCTGCTTGTGATCCTGGCCGGTTTCCTGGCGCTCATCGGCGGTTATCTTGCCGCTACATTGACCGGTGCCATGACCCCGGATGAATTCATATACGGTATCAGGGCGGATTTTATAGAATACAATGTCACCTTTGCCCTGATTAAATCCGTGGTATTTGCCTTTCTTATTTCTTCCATCAGTGCATTCACCGGGTATTTTACAATCGGAGGAGCCCTGGAAGTCGGGAGGGCAAGTACGAAAGCGGTTACATCAAGCTGTATCGCAATTCTTTCGGCTGACTATCTGCTGGCCCAGTTATTATTGTAAATTATGATTGAGATCAAGAACATCATCAAGGATTTTAATAATGTCAGGGTTTTACACGGGATCGACGGTAAATTTTTACCCGGTCAGCCAAACCTGATCATCGGATCGAGCGGCACGGGGAAAACCGTCCTGCTGAAATGTATGGTCGGACTTCTGGCGCCTGATGAAGGTGACGTAGTTTATGATCAGCGGAATTTTCATAAGTCCAAAAAAGATGAGATCCGGGAGATCAGGCGCGAAATTGGCATGTTATTCCAGGGAGGTGCGCTTTTTGATTCCAAAAATGTGGAACAGAATGTAAGTTTTCCCCTTGATCTATTAACGGATACGCCCAGGGATGAAAAACTTGACAGGGTGAATTTCGTACTCAAAAGGGTAGGTCTCGAAAATGTGAATAAAAAAATGCCATCGGAGATCAGCGGAGGCATGAAGAAACGGGTGGGAATTGCCCGTGCGATCGTTAACAACTCCAGATACCTGTATTGTGATGAACCTAATTCAGGCCTCGATCCTTTGACGGCGATCGTGATCGATCACCTGATCGAAGAAATCACAGAGGAATTCAATATCACCACCATTGTGGTCACCCATGACATGAATTCCGTGATGGAGATCGGTGAATATGTATTGTTCATGCACCAGGGGAGAAAACTATGGGAAGGATCAAAAAATGAAATATTGACCGCGGACGTCAAGGAACTGCAGGATTTTGTGTATTCCAATAAATTGTTGAAAGCGGTCAGGAACGAAAAGCATGTTTGAAAACTCAGAACAGGGCCATGATCTGCATCCTTCCGGTATGGATCACATCCAGGTCACCGGATTTTCTACCCTCATAATTCAGGCTCATCTGTAAACCATCAAATAATTTCTGCTGCCACATCAATGACCAGGACAGGTTATCGCCGGGTTTTAAACCTTCCAGCAGTTCATAGCCCATCGCGGTATTTTCTTCACCCGTGAAGTCAATATGGATATACCGGATGGTGAAATCTATATTTTTACTGGCTGCCCGTGAATATTTAATATTGAATGCGGATTCATTGATCCTTGATACCCCTCCCGCTGTTTTTTCCGCTGCCGGCTCACCGTTATTTGCAAAGGAATAATCCGCTGAAAACCGCCAGAAATTTGTCGGCTGCCATTCAAAAATGGTGGAGATCTCCCTGCCCTGAATGATATAATTCCTGCCTTGTAAAAAATCCGAACTGCTTGATGAGGCGGAACGGGTCAGGTTGAGGCGGAGGTTGTATTCTCCACTGAAATTGATCCGGGAAACGAATTTGAACTGCTGGTTATCCCTTGCTTCAAATCCATTTGAAATCAGTTGTTTATTATTCATCTGATGATAGATCAGGTCCAGTCCGAATTTCGGATTGGCCCGGTTAAAATGCAGTGCATTGCGAATATTCTTCCGGTAGCTGATCAGCCGTCCGGGATCATTCCTTTCGCCGGCGAAAAACAGGTTATCCAGGAAATCATTCTGGTTTATTTTCTGCTGGATATTAATGAATGACGAAACGGATAATTTTCCCAAAATTCCCTTCAATCCTGAAGCATTCCGCCACGAGCGGGGCATGTCGGCCGTAAGCCTGTGGTTCAGATGATTATCATAGGCGAGGATGTAATCATCCGTAGGCATGAAGAGCTTGATGAAATTCCTTTCATCGGGATTTATGGCCAGGTAAAATTCACCTAAATCCTGGATGCCGTCGCCGTTGTTGTCGCGCCATGTATGTGTTCCTTCCCCCGTCGGCACGGGAATATACAGGTATTCCCGCTGTAATTCACGGCTGTTGCCAATGGCATAGGATGTTTCCGATTTTACCTGTCCTTTGAACAATTCAATGATCCAGTCCGTCCTTCCAAGGAGTGAATTTTCATGCTCACCGATCGAATCTTCCAGGTAAGCCAGCTGCCTGTATGTCATTGAAAAATCAAACTTTCCGAATTTGCCTCTGCCGGTCCCGATCATTAACCTTGATGTTCTGGACAGGTTGTGGTCCTGCATCTCACCGTATTGGGGGATCCTGTCCTTCCTGATGCTGTAGCTCAGGTTGAACCGCGTTTTTAATGAATCGTTGTTAAGAACGAAAAACTGGTGTTCCTCATAATTCATGGCCGTGGAAATAACAGAATCGCTTGATAATGGACTGATGACATTATGATCCACCGAATACTGGTATCCCGGATAAAAATATTTCGTTTTCAGGTAACTCCTGATAAAATAGCGGAGCCATCCAGACGAATAAAAATCGTTTTCATTTTTCATCACAAAAAGGTCGCCGGTCAGGTTGAAATGTTTAAAATCGAAACCTGTGGCTGAAGTCCCCTGCCATCCATCCACCATACCGGGTTTTATCCGCCTGGAAATAAAAAAGTCCAGATAATTCCCCGGATCCTTTTTCAATGAGGCCGACATATTGAATATCCTGTCGCTGGACCTGCTGGTATCATTTTGCGGATCATAACTCCAGTTCCTGTCATATTCCACATTTCTGAACCGGTCCACAAAAGTAAAATCCTGATGGTCGTATTCTGCGTCCAGCTGGCCGGAAAAATAATACCCGGGCAGGAAGAATACCGGTTTATCCTTCAGGGCCAGCCCCGATTTCAAGGCAAACCCATTCCGGTTATCAAGGGAATTGTTATACAGATTACCATTCAGGGAAGAAAATGCAAGTTCATTGAAAATCAGGCTGTTTTGTCCCAGGGTGATATCGGACCGGAGGGTGATCATCTGCTGTTGGGTTGGCAATGGAATGATCCTGACCGGCAGGAAATTACCCTGCAGCTTACCTGCCCATTCAAACACATAGCCGTTCAGGGATATGTTCTTCCTGATGTAGTCGCCGTTCCCCCAGCCAGTTTCCGAGAAGGAAACCTCATACCATGCACTGTCGGGATGATCAGAAACCTGGAAAACCTCAATGGGTTGACCATCGACAGCGATGGTATCGATCTTCCGGTACAGGATCCTGGATTCATGATACCCGGTCGAATCCCAGCCGGACAAAACCGCCTCCTGTGTTTTTTCGGGATCGATGTCTTTTAAAGCATACTTTTCTTCCCCGCTCAACGGGACGGATAATGGCTGATTCCGGTTATCTTTCTCCTGGTAGAACTGGATGGAGATCTCATGATCCTTGATTTTCTGGCTATGGGCAGCATTCAGAACTGACCTGCTGTAGGACTGATTGGTATACTCAAAATCAATGTTCACCCTGGAAAATTTGGTGATCAGGATCCGGGTTGTGAAAGTTATTTCCGCCGTGTTGTAATCGATCACATAATCGTGATCATATCCCCTTTCCAGAAGCCGGCCGTCAAGGAATACCCTTTCCGAATTCGCGATGATGATGATAAATGCTTCATTATTCGGGCCATAGATCTTATAGGGGCCCATTACACCATCGATCACTTCAACCTGGTGACTGGAAAACCTGCCTTTGGAAACAGAATAGGCCATGGAAGATCCGGCCCGGGATCCTCCGAACAATTTATACGCAGCATTGATGGCCGCACCCTGGACATTCCGCTGAAATCTCAGGAATTCGGACCTCTGGTTATTGAGCACAATGTCACCGGCCTTCACTGAAAACTGCTGATTATATATTTCAAAAAATACATTATCGAAATCCTGGACCAGTTTTGTATTCCCCTCCGGTTGATAAGGGATATTCTGATCCGTGATGGAAGCCCTGATGTTCAGATTATCGGATAATTCACCTTCCATTTGCAGATTCAGGACGGAATTAACAAATATATCCTGTCTGTTCCCGAAGGAAATACCCCGGCTGATGGCTCCCGATTTATAAATTTTATCCGAGGTAAAAAGCTCCTCCTTCTGATCCTTGATCTTTGCTGCTGCAGATTTTCCTGAATTTTTATGATCAGCAGGATCTTCCTGTTCCGGAGATCGGTTCCGTACTTCATGGTAAAGATCGTAGGGGAACACCCTGTAACAGATCCGGATGGAATCGACAGGTTCAGTGGTGGTTATGGTCACAAATCCGGTCTCACTTTCATATTTCACACCGATGGGTAAGGAACCGGAATGGGAAACCGATCCGGGAACAACGGAGAGAGAATCGAGCTGGACGGGTTCATTGAAGACAGATAACCACCTGCATCGGTCGTTGTGCTGCTGTGCCTCTGCAGTAAAAAAAACCGAAGTCATCAGAAAAATGACCGCTGCCCATCCGAACTTCAAAACATTACCGGTAATTGAATATAAAATACTGTTCCTTCCCCCGTTCCTGTATCAAACCAGATTTTTCCCTGTGCATGTTCAATGGCCCTTTTTGCGATGGCCAGGCCGATTCCGGATCCCGAATATTTGGTACTGAAATTCGGCATGAATATCTTATCCTGGATATCTTCCCGGATCCCCTGTCCATTATCTGCCACACTGAGCAGAACCTTGTTCGGTTCCACCTGTTTCAGAATGATCTCTATCACTGGTTTTTTCCCTTTTTCAACCGCCTGAATACCATTGATGATCAGGTTTGAGATTGTCCGGCCAATCCAGCCGGGATCCCCCTCGACCATGATGGCCCGCTCCGGAATATTCATCTGAATATCCACATCCTCTTCACTGTTTACATATATATTCACCGTCTGCTTTAACAGACCCACAATATCGAATTCTTCCTTTTCAGGAACAGGCATCTGCGCATAGTTAGAGAATGTGGTGGCGATATTGCTCAGGGTATCGATGTTGTGTAAAAGCGAATTAATGGATTTTTCCATCCTTGCCTTTTCTTCCGGTTCACCGCCGATCCTCATCTTCAGGTGCTGGAGGGTCAGCTTCATGGGCGTCAGCGGATTTTTTATCTCATGGGCAACCTGTTTGGCCATTTCTCTCCAGGCAGCCTCTTTTTCAGACTGGGCAAGTGCTTTTCGGCTTTCCTCCAGCTTCAGCAGCATATTATTGTATTCATTGATCAGTTGTCCGATCTCATCCTGCGATTCATACTGGATGGGTTCATTGCTTCCCGTCAGGGAGGTTTTCCGGATCCTTTCCGTTAAAAATTTCAAGGGGAAAGTAAGATAATTGGAGACAAAAAAGGAAAGAAAAATAAATGAAATAAAAATGATGGTGAAAATGCTCAGAATATTGATCACAAGCCCCGTTAAATTCTGTTCAATGGCTTCCTGCGAGCCAAAGAATGGAATGCTCAGGATACCGATCAATTCGCCGGAGTCTGAGGACCGGATGCTTACATAAGCGGTTTTATATTCCAGTTTCCCGAATGTCTCGTTCAGGATGATGCTTTTGTTACCCTGTTCTTTAATGTTTGACAATGCTTCGGGATCTATTAATTCAGAAAAAATGTCCTTTTCGTAAATGAGCGGCTGTGTGGAAAGCAATAATTTCCCGGCATTCTGCATGGTCCTGAATATATCCATATCCAATTCAGAAAAATCGGCAAGCTCGGATAATTTATTTGAGAGCTCTTCAATTGTCGATTGATCCAGCAGAAAACTTTGCAGGTAACCTGTGATGTTGTTGCTTGTGGCGTCGGCGACCCTTAAATACTCATTTTCAACTTCCATTTTATAGTCAGAAGCAGACCGGGTCAGGGTGGTTATGCTGATTACCGTCAGCGGAATAAAAAAGGCCAGGTTCAGATAAAGCTGGATCCTGGTGATATAGTTTATTTCAATCCTTTTAATATTGAAGTAGATGGCATAAATGATCAGTGTCAGCAGCAGGAAGAAGGCCAGGATGAGAAAAAGAAATGAAAAATTGGCAAAAACATTGATGAACGGGTAAAGTGGT
>JAGTVG010000153.1 GCA_018224645.1 Cyclobacteriaceae bacterium | reverse complement strand
CCGTGGACCTGGAGGAACTGGATTCCATGATCAGGAACAAAAATATTGTGCTCCTGGATGTTCGTCCGCAGGAGGAATACAAATTGGGGCATATAACGGGCGCTGTTTCAGTACCGGTGCATGAGTTAAAATCCGTAATGGACAAGTTTTCGAAAAATAAAGAGATCATTGCCTATTGCCGGGGGCCATTTTGTGTACTCGCCGATGAGGCCGTAAAGCTCCTGGGTGAAAGGGGGTTCAAGGTGCGAAGGCTCGATGAAGGATACCCGGAATGGAAGCTCCGGATGCTGGAAAAATCGCTGACCAATTAGGTTGGGAAAAAATTATAAAAATTATATCAGAGAAAAAACACATGAAGAAGACAATAGCAATAATCGGCGGCGGAATTGGTGGTATAGTCATTGCCAATAAATTAAGAAATACACTGCCTGACCATGTCCGGATCATGTTACTTGAGCAAAACAAAATGCATACCTTCGCTGCCTCCTATCTCTGGCTGATGGTTGGTCAGAGAACCACGGACAATATAAGCATGCCCCTGAATCGACTGGTTGACAAAGGTGTAGATACCGTATTTGAGGAAGTAAAATCAATTGACACTTCCGCTAATCGGATTAAGACATCCGCTCAAACGATCAGTTATGACTACCTGATATTGTCTCCCGGAGCCGACCTGGACAGAAAATACCTGAACAGATCCGGAGAAGGTATTCATGATTTTTACACGTTCGAAGGCACTCAGAAGCTTTTGGAGGCTTTAAACGAAATCGGATCGGGTGAAATTGTGCTTGCCATTGAAGCCATGCCCTACAAATGCCCCGGTGCTCCCTATGAGGCAGCCATGCTGATTAAGGATCATATGAATAAACGCGGTCTTTCCGGCAGGATAAACGTAAATCTGTATACCCCGGAACCACAACCTCTGCCCGTTGCAGGGCCCGAATTGGGAAATTCAGTGTCCCGGCTTCTGGAAAAGAAAGGAATCAGATTCTTCCCCAATCACCGGTTATCGGAGGTTAATCCTGGTGAAAAAAAGATTGGATTTGACAATGGAAGGGAACAATCCTATGATCTGCTAATCGTGGTACCGAAGCACAATCCTCCGGCATTTCTGGCAAATTCAGGCCTTACCGATGAAAGCGGATGGGTGCCGGTCGATAAAAGCACTTTACAGACCAGGGCGGAGAATGTTTATGCTATAGGAGATACGACTTCGGTTTCAATACCCGGAAAATGGCAGAATGACAAACCCATGAAATTACCAAAGGCAGGTGTTTTTGCCCATGGCCAGGCTTTGGTCGTAGCCGATCTCATCGAAGCAAAAATACTTGGGAAAAAAACTGCCGCTACATTTTGCGGAGATGGATTCTGCATGTTGGAAGCCGGGGAAGATTTAGCCGGATTTGCCTATGGTGATTTTTTTGCTGAACCAAATCCACAGGTTAAGATGAAAAACCTGGGCCGTTTATGGCATTTTGGCAAAGTCTTGTTTGAAAAATGGTGGCTTTCTCCGGCTGGAATAAGAAAAACCTTATATCAGAATCTGCTTTTGGCTGGAGGAAGATTGTTGGGTATCCCTATAAAATTATAATCTTTTCTACTCACATAAATTAATATAAATAAAATGAAAAAACCGGTTTACCTGGATTACAATGCGACAACTCCCATAGATCCCGAAGTTGCCGGTGAAATGATCCCCTATATCCGGGAAAGATATGGAAATCCTTCCAGTTCCTATTCCATTGGAAGAAGAAACAAGGAAGCTGTCGATCTTGCCCGCAATCAGGTAGCTGCACTGATCAATGCCCGGCCGGATGAAATTATTTTCACCAGCGGAGGTACCGAGTCGAACAATCATGCCATCAGGGGGAGCGCGATGGCCAACCGGGATAAAGGAAAACACATCATTACTTCATCGACCGAACATCCGGCAGTAACAGAGGTATGCCGGTATCTGGCTTCGCTGGGATGGGAAATTACCTGGATTCCGGTCGATGCATATGGTAAAGTAGATCCGGTCGATGTAGAGGATGCAATACAGCCGGATACGGTACTGATTACAATCATGCATGCAAATAACGAGGTGGGAACCATTCAGCCAATAAGGGAAATAGCTGCCATTTCCCGGAAACACGATATTGTCTTCCATACGGATGCCGCCCAGTCGGTTGGAAAGATCGAAACGGATGTGGCGGCATTGGGAGTAGATCTGCTTTCTATTGCCGGTCATAAACTCTATGCACCCAAAGGAATCGGCGCCTTATATGTTAAACGCGGAATTCCGATAGAAAAGCTGATGTATGGAGCCGGCCAGGAAATGGGATGGAGGCCGGGAACGGAAAATGTCATTCATATTGCCGGACTGGGGAAAGCCTGTGAAATCGCGAAGCGTGATTTTCATAAAAATGTGGAGACCATGTTTGCGGTCAGGGAAAGATTGTGGAAAAGTCTTAAAAACAAGCTGGGCGGGCGTGTTCATCTGAATACAGGAACAGCCGGCAAACTACCCAATACGCTGAGTGTATCCTTTAAAGGCATTGAAGCGCATGCGCTGGTAGCCTCCCTCGGGGAGGAGGTATGTATTTCAGCCGGCTCGGCATGTCACGCGGATTCGGTGAAGATATCATCCGTATTGAAGGCGATGAATATGGACCCTGCTGCGGCAAGGGGTACGGTAAGAATATCGACGGGAAAATTTTCCACGCCGGAAGAGGTTGATCACGCCCTGGATATTATCATAAATACGGTAACTAAACTTTCATAAGTACCATAGGCAATAGTACAGGAAATGAGCGAACAACCGGCTGCAATATTATTGGATAAACACTATGAAGAGCCTTCCTTGTTTCTTCCTGAAAATCTGCTTAGGGAAGCCAGGCGACAGAAGAACCTGCCGCATTGCAGGGTACCTTCAATATGTTTATTTGATCCTGATGGGGATCTTTTCGACTATCTGAAAGCCGGCAACCAGCTTGGAAAGATTGGGTCCTGGGCCTGTTATCACTCAGAACTTTACCGTTTCAAACACGATGGTATCGAAATCGGCATCATTCCCAGGGTAGTCGGGGCATCCTATGCCGTATTAATTGCCGAACAATTGTTTGTATCAGGATGTGAAATGCTCATTAGCCTTACGTCGGCAGGAATAATAAATCCCTTTGATGAGGGAAAAAGGTTCGCCCTGATCACGGAAGCCATACGGGATGAAGGCACCAGTTATCATTACATTGAACCGGAAAAAAAATCCAGGCTGGCTCAACCCTTACTGGAAAAGCTTCTGGGAAGTGTTGATCAGACGGAATGTCCGTATTTTCAGGTAAAAAGCTGGACAACGGATGCCCCGTACAGGGAAACGCAATCCGCCATTGAAAAAATGAAAAAAAAGAATGTTGGCTGTGTTGAAATGGAAGCCTCGGCATTGTATGCATTCGCAATCGCAAGACAAAAACAGGTAATATGCTTTGCACACTTAACGAATAACATGGCTCAACATGAAGGTGATTTTGAAAAAGGAGAGCATTTCGGCAGTGTGGATTCGCTGCATCTGCTTTCGTATGTTCTGAAAAGACTGTTTTGGCGGTGAACTGCCGGAATGACAAACGGTTCTGAATAACATGAAAAAATAATGATTGTTAACCATATAAATTAATTGAAAATGAGGCATCATCGTTGTACAATGCTTTGAAAACCATGATGCTGTCTCTGACCGGCAACAATTGAATTAAGGATTTTTTATACTGAAAAACACATTAAAAAATGCAGAAAATACTGATTATCATTAACGATCCGGCATACGGAACTGAAAAAGCCTATAATGCATTAAGGCTGGCCAATCAATTGGGTAAGGAGTATAGCCAGGTGGAGATAAGGATCTTCCTGATGGCCGATGCGGTAACCTGTGCGGTAGCCGGACAAATCACTCCGAACGGATATTATAATATTGAACGAATGCTCAGGTTTTCTATTGGCAAGGGGGCTAAAGTAAAAATATGTGGCAGCTGCCTCGATTCCCGGGGCCTTAAAAGTGCACCGCTTATTGACGGAACCCGGATCAGCACCATGCCCGAAATGACAGAATGGGTGGCGGACAGCGATAAAGTGGTTACATTTTAAAAAGAAGAAAATTTTTTAAATCATATGATTACAGGAAAAAGATTGTTTTCCCATAGGAAATAAATAATAACAGGATTAATGATCTTTCTTCCTGTTTATTGAAAAGGGTAACGGGAAATCCAGTGTGATTTATCTTCTGGTGAGCAAAAATGAAAAGTTTGATCAGATTGTACTTCAACTGGAAAAATTATATGATGTAATAGAATTAAAAGTAAGGCATGATTATGATCAATCCGTATTCTACCGGATTGAAGATAGGATTACAGGTAAAATTGCCTTTTAATATATTGATGTTGCTGCCAGATAGTTAGAGTTTTATTCGCCATCGTTTTTAAGTACCTTTAAAACTGCAATCAGCAGCTCCGCCCGGATCCTGGTTTTGTAGTCGGGATTGATATACTCAAATACTATTTTTCCGGAAGTATCGACAACAAACACCGAAGGTACCGGGAGGAAACCTTCGTTCAGCCCGCCGGAGCTTTCCAACAGCCTGTTTGCATTTCGTTCGGGTGCCTTGAATACGATTCCCATGGCCTTTGAAAGGGATCCATCCCCGTCGGAATACAACTCATAAGAGAGCTTATGGGTGCCGGCCGACTTATTCAGATTTTCGGGAGAATCGGGACTGATGGCAATGATCTGATAGCCCAGTTCAATAATTTCCTCTTCAATCTCCTGAATTTCAGCCAGGTGAGTGTTGCAATAGGGACACCAGCCACCGCGGTAAAACAATAAGATCGAAGGTTTGTCATCGATTACCGAGGTTATGGTATGCCGGCTTCCATCCACGGCGGTAACCGGAATCTCCGGAATTTTTTCACCGTATAGCAAGGGCGATATATCTTCCGCGTTTCCGGGAACCTGGGCAAATGCCGGGATCCATAGAATACCGGCCAGCAACACCGAAAGGATTATTTTCCACTTCATATAAGTTGTTCAGTGAGATGTTTTAGTTATGGATTTCCGATTCCCATTTATAGGGTAATACCTTTTCGTCCAGCGGCGTATCCGCAATATGATTCACATAATTGCTGATGGTCTTCTGGGCGATGCCGACAATGAGTTCGAATACCTGTTCGCGGAAATAGCCTGCGTTCAGAAATGCAGTCACTTCCACGTCGGTAGCCCATCCCCTTTTTTCAACCATTAACCTGGTGAAAGTCCGCAGTGCTTCCACCTTAGCATTATTGATGGGGGCATCATCACGGATCGCATCGACTATCTCAACAGGTACTTTAAACATTTCAGCAACCATCGAGTGGATCGCCATACAATAATGGCAACCATTGGTATGGCTGATTGTCAGCCAAATGATATTCTTTTCTTCGTCAGAGAATGAAGTTTCACCGAACAGCCTTCCCATTTCATTATAGGCTTCCAGGATCTTCGGTGCATTGGCCATTACGCCATAAAGATTTGGAATATAACCGTTCTGATTCTGAACATTTTCCAGAATCTTTTTTGATCCTTCCGGTGCTGAATTTTGTGTATGTATTTTGAATTTTTCCATATTTGACTAAAAGCTTATTTTCTGGTTTTAATCCGAAAAATTAATCAGAGAATAATTCATGATTAATCGCCGTCAATTTTTATGCTTGCTTAACGCGTGATTTCCAAACTTGAGCAGTTGACCGGGATTGACAAATCCTTCGGTAAGTACCACAGGATTCCCGTCACCATCCACAAAAATCAATGTCGGATAGGCCCGAATTTTAAATTTCTTCGCCAATTCGCGGCCATCGCCTTTTTCCATATCGATGGCAACATTGACAAAATGCTTATTGAAAAATTCACCGGCTTCTTCATCCGTGAATGTTCTCGATTTTAATAATTTGCAGGGACCGCACCATGAAGCATAGGCGTCCAGAAAAATAAGTTTGTTCTCCGCTTTGGCCTTCGATAAAGCTTTTTCCCACGATAAGGATAAAAATTCGATCCCTTTTGATTTATCTGCGGGAAAGAAACCATTACTGAAGTCCGATGACTCCATTCCCATGATGGCTATACCGAATCCTATTATAATCAATAAAGTCTTCATAAACATTCATTTAGATTTTAGTTCAATGAACAGCCGTAGTTGGAATAATCCTGCTTCTGTTCAAAAACAGGCTAATCCGCCGTCTTTCCTATAGTCTGAGAGAAAGTGAAAACCTGACAAAAGGTATGAGGAAAAGTTTATTTTTTTTCCAGATTTTTTAAAATGCGGGATCTGGCTTCCGCTGAAAGGGTGATATGATTCTGTTCTTTAACTTTTGTAAACTCGTCCAGGGCCAGATCAATGGTCTGACTTTGGCCTTCATAGGCCTTACATGCACTGCACATGCTGGTATGCATTTTCAGCTGAATCCGTTCCCTGATTGAGAGCCCGACAACGGATCTTTTTTCTATAAGTTCGGTTGCTTTCTTACAGGAAAGCATTAAGACATTCATCAATTTTTTCATAGTTTCACATCGAACCAGTTTATCTCAATACACTTCTTCAGCATCAGTTTACTTCTGTGTAATATCTGCCAATAATTAGACGCTGTAATGGATAATTCCTTACAGATTTCCTTCCCATCTTTTCCAAGCAGATATTTGGATAGCAGTATGGTCTTCCAGTTACCCGGAAGGTCATCCATACATTTGTCCATTATCTTTTCGAAATTCGGATCTCCTAAAAGATCAGTTTCTTCATTCCATGCTGTACCTGGGCCCCAATTATCGTTCGCATCAAACATATCTTCGGTTTCCCTGAAAACTTTTTCCTCCGAATTCGATTCAAAGGTCATTAACGATCTGGCCTGTTTCCGGTAATGATCCACGATCTTATTATTCAGAATAGAAAAGAGCCAGGTTTTGGGATTGCTCTCTCCCTTGAAGGATCCGTAGGATCTCAGGGCTGCCAGAAAAGTATCCTGTACGAGGTCCTCGGCTGTTACTTTATCGGAAGTTTTGAAGAGTGCCCGCTTATAAAGGTCATCCCCGTACTCCCTGACCCAGGCAGCGACCGTATTCTGGATTATTTCTGTTTTATCCTTCGTCATGAAAGCTAAAGATTAAGCGGAGTGTATAAATTAATTAATCTTCGGGAATTTAATTTGATTAATTTCTTTTTCCAATCCAACGCTCAATTTTAATGCAGTCCATCCTGAAATAGCACCCCTCTGTCATTGGTAGGCTCCCCCACTAAAAAAAAATTTTGGATTTTTATGGTAATGACAGGGTAATCCAACCGGACCGATATCATAACGCGCTATTGTCCTTCCGAGCGCCTGCCCTGATGGAGATCAGGGTTATTAGTCGAGGAATCTGATACAGACATTCAATGCGGAGTGTGTTTATTATTCGGGAGTACAGTGAATACATTTTCAGTTCCCGCTTGCAGCGGGATCGGGATGACAATTCCACGATAAGAAAATCCAAATGCTTTATTCCTTTTCCGTCACGAAGGCCGCCACCACAATCCCATAAACCACATGACCCAGCAGGCTTGCGATCATCAAAAGGACCATACTCCCTTCCTGCGGCGGCATGCCTCCCATAACCGCTCCCATCAGGGCGAACATGATCTGGGCAAAGATGAATACCGCTACGCCAAATATCAGTCCGCGGACTACCTTCCCGCCTGCCTTTTTAACCAGGTTAAAGAGAAAATAGGCATAGGCGAGGGCAAATATGACACCGATCATAAGGTGTATAAACCATCCCACAAAGACCGGCATACCCATCATGCCGGAAAGCATGGCCGGCGGATTCATTTTCGGAAATCCAATAAAGGATATCAGGAACATGAATACTGACATTACAATTGTGGCAACTACACCACCAATAAGTGATTGTTTGATTTTTGTTTCCATTGGGTTTTTTTTAATAGACGACAGGATACTGAATCCTGACAGTTAACCAAGCATTTTTTTTAATTTCCCAAGGTAGAAGCCCCATTCCTTTCAGGATCAGGGCAAACAATGCCTTTTCAACACTTAGATTGTCAGGAACCGAGTCTTTGGCTGACTAATCGTTAAAAATACGCGATTCAAACGAATGAAAATCTTACTTAACTATGTCACGAAGGAGCTGCTCAGCCTTCAGAATTACCTGATGGCCCTGCTGATCGGGATCATCATTAACTATTTTCAGGGTATGGAAATATTCGGTTCTGCAGTGCCGTTTGTTGTCCCGGTGATGGTTCAAACCATCTCAAAAGCCT
>JAGTVG010000152.1 GCA_018224645.1 Cyclobacteriaceae bacterium | reverse complement strand
CCTGCTGACTTGAAGATCACCGATATGAGGATCGCTGAGATCAGTGAGGTGGTTTTCCGGACACCCATCGTCAGAATATACACAAACCAGGGGATCGTGGGCCACGGGGATGTCAGGGACGGCGCCGCCAAGGAATATGCCCTGTTCCTGAAAAGCAGACTGCTCGGGGAAAATCCCTGCAATGTTGAACGTTTATTTAAAAAGATCAGCCAGTTTGGATTCCACGGCCGGCAGGGTGGCGGTGTTTCAGGTGTCGAAATGGCTTTATGGGATCTCGCAGGAAAAGCATATGGGGTACCTGTCTACCAGTTGTTGGGCGGTAAATACCGTGACAGGGTACGATTATATTGTGATACGACAACTTCACCCGATCCTGTGGAATATTCAAAACGGATGCAGGAACGGATCGACGCGGGATACACTGCGCTTAAAATGGATATCGGCATCAATCTCATCCGGGATATTCCAGGAACCCTGATCAACGCCCCCCAGAGTAAACTGAATCCCTGGCAATATGAATACAGGGGCTATAATATCACAGAACATCCATTCACCCGCGTACAGATCACGGATAAGGGAATCGATAAACTGATGGAATTCCTGGATGTCATGCGTTCCCAGATCGGTTATGAGATACCCATGGGAACGGATCACTGGGGTCATTTCGGGGTCAACGAAGCCATCAAAATAGCCAGGGCTGCTGAAAAATATAGCCTGGCCTATATCGAGGATATTATCCCCTGGCAGTATACCGATCAGTTGCGTGAACTTACCCTGTCAACGACAACGCCGATCCAGACAGGTGAAGATATTTACAAACTCGACGGCGGTTTTAAGGAAATGATCGAAACCCGTGCGGTAGACATCGTCCACCCGGATCCGAATACGGCTGGCGGAATCCTGGAAACCAAAAGGATCGGGGATTATGCCACCGCTCATGGCATCGGTTTTATGCAGCACCATGCAGCCGGTCCGGTATCATTCCTTGGCGCAGTACATGCTGCTGCAGCGACAGAAAATTTCATGTGGCTTGAACATCATGCCGTGGATAGCCCCCGCTTTGAAGACCTTGTTACCGGCATCGAAAAACCACTTGTCCAGAATGGGTACGTGAAAGTGCCTGAAAATCCTGGTCTCGGTGTGGAACTGAATGAAGAGGTGGTTAAGGAATTTCTGATCGACGGCGAAAAACTCTTTGCCCCGACTCCTGAATGGAATGAGATCAGGGCATGGGACAGGCTTTGGAGCTGAATCAATGATTGATCGATGAATGATTTAATGATGGATTCCATGATTTGACAGGTGAGAGATTGAAGGATAAACCGGAGATTTTTGCTTAACCGTCAAGTATTTAAAATATTATTTCAGGTAGCCCTGAAGTATAAAGGTTACTTCAGGGTAGTTCTGAATATAAACCCTAGTTTAAAGAATGACTGATAGTTTACATTTCTATTGGTAAACGAAAAATTTTTCATTTTTCAGGAGTCATATTATTTTGATTTTAATCGGCGGGAAAACCGTATGATGTACCGGAATTAAACCTGTTCGCAACCGTTGATGTTTATTAATATTAATCTTAATCCGAAAAATTCATTAATTTTTCCAGCCTGCCGACTTCGCTCCGTCGAAGCTATGCGAAAGGGATGCAGGCAGGTACCCGGAGGGCCGCCCCGATAAAATCGGGGCATCACGTATTTTATTGAATATAATTAAGTTAAATACAATGGGTATACCATTTTAAAAATAATTTATGAATGATCGGGGTTAATTCATCGATGAGGAATTAAGATTTGATAGGGGATATAATTATAACGGTAAATACAGCCTTGAATAGAGATATGGATTTGACAGGGACATTCTACATTCATATTTATATTGGGATTCCCACTACAATTGTTTATCCTTGATCCTGGGATATTCGCTGTTTTGACCTTTCAATCACGGCCAACATATCATTTCCTGACTTCCAGATGTTATTATTCAATCCAATTCATTTAGTCTTCATCTGACCGGTTAAAAAGGTGATGCCAGATTGCCGGCTGCCGGTCCCTGAATGGATTGAATGAAAACCATATATTTTCAATTGAAATTGATATTATATATTTTTGCATTCATGATAAGAAATACAGTCATCGATTAAAATCAATATGTACCGGACTCTCCTGTTATGGCCTCTAATTTTCCGGTACCTGCTGAATAACCCCTGTGGCCCGAAAATTTTATTTGGATAAAATTGTTTTTGGGAAAATAATCCATCAAATATGAGAAACGGAACGGAAATAAAAAGAAGGCGAACGTTTGCGGTGATCAGCCATCCTGATGCCGGCAAAACCACATTAACAGAAAAATTTCTGTTATTTGGCGGAGCCATACAGACTGCCGGCGCTGTTAAAAGCAATAAAATCAGAAAATCAGCTACCTCCGATTTTATGGAAATTGAAAAACAAAGAGGTATTTCGGTAGCTACCTCTGTGATGGGCTTTGAATACAAGGGCATCAAGATAAACCTCCTGGATACCCCCGGTCATAAAGACTTTGCTGAAGATACTTACCGCACACTCACTGCTGTAGACAGCGTCATTCTTGTAATCGATTGTGTTAAAGGGGTGGAAGAGCAGACCGAAAAGCTAATGGAAGTATGCCGCATGAGAAATACGCCTGTCATTATTTTCGTGAATAAAATGGACAGGCATGGCATTGATCCCTTTGACCTGATGGATGAACTGGAATCCATGCTCAAAATAAAAGTCCGGCCTTTAAGCTGGCCCATCAATATGGGACCCGACTTCAAGGGCGTTTATAACCTTTTTGAGTCATATTTAAATCTTTTTCACGCGAATAAAACCACCATTGAAAGAGATCTGATCACCATTGAAGACCTGAACGACCAGGCAGTGGACAGGCTCCTGCAACAGGATGCCCAACGGCTCAGGGAAGATGTGAAACTGATCAACGGTATTTATGATCCTTTCGATATGAATAAATACCAGTCCGGACATATTGCACCGGTATTTTTCGGAAGCGCCCTTAATAATTTTGGCGTGCAGGAACTGCTTGAAACTTTCATTAAGATAGCCCCTTCACCCCAGCCACGGTCGGTGACAACCCGGATCGTATTTCCGGATGAAAGCAATTTTTCGGGTTTTATCTTTAAGATCCACGCGAACCTGGACCCGCGGCACAGGGACCGTGTTGCCTTCCTGCGCGTATGTTCCGGTATTTTTGAAAAAAATCAGTTCTATCATCATGTCCGACTGAATAAAAAAATGAAATTCAGCAATCCAACCAGTTTTATGGCCCAGGATAAGCTGCTTATCGATACTGCTCATCCTGGGGATGTGGTCGGTATTTATGACCGGGGCAATTTTAAAATTGGAGATACACTCACGGATGGCGAATCTTTTCTTTACAAGGGCATTCCCAGCTTTTCACCAGAACTTTTCCGGGAAGTAATCAATAGGACACCCATAAAGACCAAACAAATGGAAAAAGGGATCCTTCAGTTGACAGATGAAGGACTGGCGCAACTGTTTATCAAACAGCCGGGAAACCGGAAGATTATCGGCACAGTGGGAGAACTTCAATTTGAAGTGATCAAATACCGCCTCCTGCATGAATATGGGGCTTCCTGTGATTTTCATCCGGTCCCGTTATACAGGGCATGCTGGATAAGCGCTGAAAATGAACAGGATTTAAAAACATTCCTGAATCGAAAATCAAATAACATCGCCCTGGACAAATATCATTCCCCCGTTTTTCTGGCGGAATCAAAGGGCGTATTGAAAGCCATGATGGATCTTAATCCTGAAATTCATTTTTCATTCTTTTCAGAGTATATGATTGCTTCTAATGACTCTATCCAATTGTAATATGAGACATTGCCGGTGAATTTCCGGATCAGTTTATCAGCGAAGAAAGATGAGAGGATATTCTTTCACCTGCAATATCCATTAACCTGTTATTACGGCCGGTGATTGATGGGTGGACATGTCAATGATTAATTTTTCAAACTGCCTGACAGAAAATCCTTTACCGCCCCTAACCATTTTAAATGATGAAAAAAACGGATTGGATATTCTTCATCATATGCTATCCTTTTATATATTGTCTAAAAAATGACAAATACCCTGTTTAGTGAGCACCCGGTCATCTTGATAAAAATTCAGGTTTTATATTAATGACATAATTGAGTTTTCCACATGGGCAATATCAAAAATATCGTCATCATTGGCAATGGCATTTCCGGGATCACCGCTGCCCGGCATATCAGAAAACGGTCGGATGATCCGATAACCATCATTTCTGCAGAAACGGATCATTTTTTCTCCCGTACCGCACTGATGTATATCTATATGGGCCACATGAAATATGAAAGCACAAAACCTTATGAAGACTGGTTCTGGGGAAAAAATAACCTGCAGTTGCTGAAGGGTTTCGTGAAAAAAGTAGATACCGATAAAAAAGAACTGCAACTTCATTCCGGGAAGATTCTGGGTTATGACATACTGATCATCGCCACCGGATCAAAGCCAAATAAATTCGGCTGGCCGGGCGAAGATCTGAAGGGTGTTCAGGGTCTTTACAGCTACCAGGACCTTGAAAATATGCAAATTTTTACCAGGGGCATCCGGCGGGCCGTGGTGGTGGGAGGCGGACTGATCGGCATCGAAATGGTTGAAATGCTCCTGTCCAGGGAAATTCCGGTTACATTTCTTGTCCGTGAGGCCAGTTTCTGGGACATGGTATTGCCTTCCGGAGAATCGGCCATGGTGAACCGGCATATACGGGAACATGAGGTTGACCTGAGGCTTGAAACAGAACTTGAAAAGATCCTGCCGGATGATAAGGGAAGGGCAAGGGCTGTGATCTCATCCGGAGGGGAAGAAATTCCCTGCCAGTTTGTGGGACTGGCAGTAGGTGTCCATCCCAATATCGGATTCCTCAAAGAGAGCAAAGTTGATACGGATCGGGGTATTCTGGTCAATCCCTATTTTGAGACCAACATTCCGGATGTATATGCCATCGGGGATTGTGTCCAGTACAGCGAACCCCTTCCGGGAAGAAAACCCATTGAACAGGTCTGGTATACCGGAAGGATCCATGGCGAAACGGTGGCACTGACCATCACCGGGAAAAGAACCCCCTATCAGCCGGGACCCTGGTTTAATTCAGCGAAATTCTTTGATATTGAATACCAGGTATACGGGAATGTCAGCAATGTGGCGGGAAAAAATGAAACCTCCGTTTACTGGGAAGATCAAGCCGGGAAAAGATCCATCAGGCTCGTTTATGCAATGGATACCCGGACTCTCCTCGGGGTAAACCTGATGGGTGTCCGTTTCAGGCACCAGGTATGCGACAATTGGATCAGAGATAAAATATCCATTGATGAAGCTGTCCGGAACTTAAACAAAGCCTTTTTCGATGCCGAGTTTTCAGATAATCCGCTGCCAATGGTAACTGATCAGTACAACAGACAGAATCCTGATCATCCAGTGCATATGAAAAAATCCAAAAGTTTTATTTCGAATATTTTCAGCTGAAAATCTAATTTGCATGAATCCAGGAAAAATTATGAAGTACACAGGCATCTTCCTCTTTATAATTGCCTTTATCCTATCCTTTGGATTGCTGACCATGAGTGACTATATACTCACCGAAGAAATTATCAACCGGGAAAGGGAAGGGAAAAAATATGAAATCTTCAGTTCGGAAGCCAGGGGAATGTTCGGCAGAAAATATGAATGGAATTTTACCTTCATCAATGACCTTGATGATGTTTTTAAACGGACGAACCAGCATATCCGGGATCAGTTCTGGATCAGCGATGAAACGATTCAAAAAATCATTGACCTGGCCCGCAAGGAGGATGAATTTGTCTTTGACACCAGTCTGATTGAAAAGGTTTTTACAGAACGGAATAAGACCAATGAGGCTAAAATAAGATATCTGAATGATCATACCGGCTGGATGGATGGCAGAGGTTACCCTGACAGGAAAAACCTGCATGATGACCTGGTGAAAGCACAAACCACAGTCAATAACAATATTGTCTATCAGGAAGGTTATGGAGATTATGAGATAAAACAGTTAAAGTTCAGCCTCACCAAACATGCCAGCCAGGGAATCCTCCTCGAAAATTCATGGATCTGGTTCCTCCTTACGATCGGAATGATGTGCCTGGGCGGCATGATCTACGCACTGGCGGCCTATGGATGGAGGAAACCGGGCATTAAAAACGATGGCATTTTTTTCAGCTCCCTGAAGGCCCTGGGATGGATGGGTATCGGTCTTGGTATCATCCTGACCGGTTTTTATGTGTTTATTTATTTTTATCCTGAATATGTCACCAACTGGGTGATCCTTGTGGATCCGTTAAGCCGGCTGCTGAATGGCGGTGAAGCAAGCCACTGGTTCCTGTACGGTGTTCTGTATACCCTGGCAATCCTGGTCATGGGAGTCAGGATGTTCCTGAAGTACAAGGGAAACAATATACAGGTGATCCGGACCCTTTCCGTAATGTTCTTCCAGCTAGGATTCGCATTCCTGATACCGGAAATATTATATTCCCTGAATAAGCCGGGTTATGATTTCAAAAATATATGGCCGCTCGATTATGATTTCTTTTATGGTTATAACCTGGACGACCTGATGTCGGGCGGCACATTCGGCTGGTTCATCCTTTTCTGGGGGATCATGCTGGTGATCATTGCCGTTCCATTCCTGACTTTTTTCCTGGGAAAAAGATGGTATTGTTCCTGGGTCTGCGGTTGCGGGGGGCTGGCAGAGACGATGGGCGATCCCTTCAGGCACTTATCCGATAAATCCCTGAAGGCCTGGAAAATTGAACGGTGGATGGTTCATGGGATCCTTGTTTTTGTGGTCATCAATACGGGAGCCGTTCTGTATACCTTCTTTACAGGACAGGGTTCCCTTTTGGGTGTGGGTACCGACCAGATCAGGACGGTATACGGGTTTCTCATCGGAAGTATTTTTGCCGGTGTGATTGGTGTCGGCTTTTATCCGCTCATGGGTAACAGGGTCTGGTGCCGTTTCGGATGTCCTCTTGCAGCCTATCTGGGGATTGTCCAGCGGTTTAAATCCAGATTCCGGATCACCACAAACGGGGGTCAGTGCATTTCATGCGGTAACTGTTCCACCTATTGCGAAATGGGCATTGATGTCCGGTGGTATGCTCAAAGAGGTCAGAATGTGATCCGGGCTTCCTGTGTCGGTTGCGGGATCTGTGCAGCCGTATGCCCCCGGGGAGTTTTAAAACTGGAAAATAATAAAGAAAAAGGCCGTTTCAACGGTCCTGCCCTGGTTGGAAATAAAAATTATGATCCTGTAACCTCCGCGTAATTTTTTATCTTTGCATATGTCAATCCCAACTGCCCGGAAAGGCAGATTTTTATTTATGAATGAAGAGATCAGGGTGATCATCCCCGCATATAACGAAGAGAGATCCATAACCAAGGTAATTGAGGAAATCCCTGCTGAACTCGTGAAAGAGATCATTGTCGTGGATAATGGCTCTGAGGATCATACCGCTGAAATTGCTCAAAAAGCTGGCGCCATGGTGCTTACAGAGCCGGCTAAAGGTTATGGAAATGCCTGCCTGAAGGGTATGTCGTATATAAAAAAAACCGCAGATGATACAACTGAAATCATCGTATTCCTGGATGGTGATCACGCGGATTATCCGGAAGAAATGGACAGCATGATCACCCTGATCAGGAAGGGCAGAGCGGATCTGGTGATTGGTTCCAGGGCACTTGGTAATCGTGAGGCTGGATCCATGACTCCCCAGCAGATCGTTGGGAACTGGCTGGCTACGTGGCTGATGAAGCTGATATATCATGCTGATTTTACCGATCTGGGGCCATTCAGGGCAATCCGGTGGAATAGTCTGAAAGATCTGGGGATGCAGGATAAAAATTATGGATGGACTATTGAAATGCAGATAAAAGCCATTAAAAAAGGTCTTAAATGTATGGAAGTACCGGTGGGTTACAGACGCCGGATAGGCGTTTCCAAGGTTTCGGGAACCCT
>JAGTVG010000151.1 GCA_018224645.1 Cyclobacteriaceae bacterium | reverse complement strand
TTATTCCATATTTACCCTCCTCTTCGGCATCATCATTGCCATTGCCATCAAGGTATTTGTACCAGGTGATTTTGAAACGGCCTTCCGCGGATCATTATTCTCAGTTGTATCCGTCGTAACCACAACAGGTTATATCATCATCGATTACACAAACATTCATCCCCTCTTAACCGTCGTGTTTTTCATGCTCATGTTTATCGGGGCATCGGCAGGCTCGACTGGCGGAGGTGTCAAGGTGATCCGCCATGTCATTCTCGTTAAAAACAGCATACTCGAACTGCAACGTTTGTTGCATCCCAATGCAGTATTGCCTGTCAGGATCAATAACAAAGCCATATCCAAGGATATCACATTCAATGTACTCGCATTCATGATCATATATTTTATGGTATTTGCTGCAGGATCGGTCATCATGTCGTTGCTCGGCGTTGATTTTACCACCGCCCTGGGAAGCGTGGCCACCTCGGTGGGCAATATCGGTCCAGGGATCGGAAGTGTGGGTCCTGTGAATAATTTTGCACATATCCCGTTGGCCGGGAAATGGTTTTTATCCTTTCTGATGCTGCTGGGCCGTCTCGAACTTTTTACTGTGCTGATCTTATTTTCCCCGTACTTCTGGAGAAAATAATGATCTTCTCTTTTGAAATGTATTGACAATTGTGTTTTTTTAATTCATATCATTTTTTTGAAATTTTACGAAATATCAACATGAAAACTTTAAAGTATATTTTTACACTGTTTATCCTCATTTCATTCATGAGTTCAATGGTAAATGCTCAGGAAACAAAGGTTTTGATCTTCACCAAAACAAAGGGGTTCAGACATCAGTCCATTGAAAAAGGCCGGGAAGTACTTGCCTCGCTCCTCCAGGCAGAGAACATCCGGGTGGATTCTACGGAAAATGCCGAATTATTCACCAATAAAAATCTGAAGCAATATGATGCCCTGATCTTTTTAAACACCACGGGTGATCTGTTTGACGAAAAACAACAGCAGGTGCTTGTTAATTATATCCGGAATGGCGGAGGATATGTCGGGATCCATGCTTCAACCGATGCCGAATACGACTGGCCTTGGTATGGGCAGATGGCAGGGGGATATTTTAAAAGTCATCCGAAACAGCAGAATGCAGTTATCAAGGTGGTCGATAAAACGCACCCCTCCACGACCATGCTGCCTGATGAATGGAATCGGTTTGATGAATGGTATGATTTCAAGGATGTCAATCCCAACATCAAGGTGCTGGCTAAACTGGATGAGACCTCTTACGAGGGCGGTGAAATGCAGAATGATCATCCCATCATCTGGTACCAGGAATTTGAAGGAGGAAGGATATTCTATACCGGATTCGGACATACCAATGAAACCTTTGAGGAACCATTGTTCAGGGAACATGTGATGGGTGGCATCATGTATGCCATAGGGAAATAACGCAGATATTATCCGTGAAAAAATTATTTTCCCTTGCCCTGCTGCTGATTATTTTTTCCTGCCGGACGGAAGAAGATACACCGGCACCGGAATATGACATTGTCATATACGGAGGTACTTCATCAGGCGTGATCGCGGCATACGCCGCTAAAATGCTGGGTAAATCAGTTCTGCTGATCCATCCGGGAGACCGTTTGGGCGGATTAAGTTCAGGCGGCCTAGGTCAGACAGATATCGGGAATAAATATGCTGTTACCGGCCTGGCAAGGGAATTTTACCGGAAACTGGGCGACCATTACGGGCAGTTCGAAAGCTGGAAGTTCGAACCGAAAGAAGCTTTAAGGATATTTCGGGAATATATCGATGAAGCAGGCATTCCTGTCCTCTACAACCGCCGTCTCATGGGGGTAAATAAAGAAAATAATCATATCCTGTCTGTGAAAACCGATTACATGGACCCGGAGCACGAAAGCGATCCTGAAGAAATCAAGGGTAAAACTTTTATCGATTGTTCCTATGAGGGCGATCTTATGGCCATGGCGGGTGTATCCTACACCATAGGCCGCGAATCCAATGAAAAGTATGGTGAAACGTTGAATGGGGTTCAGTTCCGTGAATTTCATCAGTTCCCGGATGGTGTGGACCCTTATGTGATCCCGGACGATCCGGAAAGCGGTTTGTTATGGGGAATAAGCCCAGATCAACTGGAACCCGATGGCACCGGGGATAATAAGATTCAAACCTATAATTTCCGGATCTGTCTTACAAACGATCCTGATAACCTTATTCCCATCACCCGGCCGGATTCTTATGATCCAGCCCGCTACGAACTGCTTATCCGGCTTTTTGAGGCACAACCCGGCAAAAGGAAGCTCAATGATTATTTCAGCTGGGATCTGATGCCGAACCATAAAACGGATATTAATAACAACGGAGGATTTTCGACGGATATGATCGGGATGAATTATGATTATCCAGAAGCTGACTGGAACAAAAGAAAACAAATCATAGCGGACCATACCGCCTATACCAAAGGCCTGCTTTATTTCTGTGGCAATGATCCCCGGGTTCCGCTTGAGATCCGCGAAGAAATTTCGCATTGGGGATATCCCGCAGATGAATATACAGATCATGCAAACTGGTCGCCACAACCCTATATCCGCGAAGCGAGAAGAATGACCGGCGCCTATGTCATGACCGAACATCATTGCAGAGGCGAAAAGGTTGTTGATGACCCTGTGGCTTTGGCTGCCTATACCATGGATTCCCATAACTGTCAGCGGATCGTGGTGGACGGTATGGTGAAGAATGAGGGTGATGTACAGGTTGGGGGGTTCCCACCCTATCCCATATCTTACCGGTCGCTGGTACCGGTTGAAAACGAATGTGAAAATTTAATTGTACCTGTCTGTCTTTCGGCCAGTCACATTGCATATGGTTCGATCCGCATGGAGCCGGTCTTTATGGTCCTTGGACAGGTATCCGCCATTGCTGCCTCACTTTCCCTGGACCAGGAAATCTCTGTTCAGCATATAAATCATGAAGAAGTAGTCGAAATTTTGAACAGTGATCCCCTGCTGAATGGGACACTGCCGGAAATTACGGTTGATAATGAGGATGCCGGCGTCGATTATCAGGGTGAGTGGAAAACTGAAAATCATTTTATGAGAAATTATAAAAATTCCCTGATGGTCCTGAATCAGCCTGAACCTTCGGATTATTATGAATTTCTGATCAACAGTGATGCAGGAGCCGAATATGATATTTATTTCTACTGCCCCCTGTATAACGGCGATCCCGGTACGATCAGGCTTGTGGTGAATCATGCGGAAGGGGAGAATATCATTGATGTGGACTACCTTGAAAATTCAGGCGACTGGGCTTTTCTCGGGAAATATACGCTTGAAAAAAACAGGGAATATGCTATCCGGTTAATCCCGGTGAAGGATACCGGTCTGTTAATAGCGGATGCCGTTTTGCTTGTTCCGATGCGGGATTAACGGGATATTTCCTCCCCGGGTTTTTCAAGCATAAATCCGATCAACGGAAAACTCACCTTGCCAAGGATGTAAAAATTCTGGCCCTGAATGCCCGGCCTGTATCCCAGTTCAACATTATAACCAAAGCTGAAATCACGATTAAATTTTCCATTGATACCGGTTCGCATACCGATCGTTGTGGTGTTTATGTTATCTCCCGGAAACACCTGCTCCTGAGATCCGGACGGTGGAATATATTGAATATCTTCAACGGTGGTAAAGGGAAAAACCAGCAGGTCAAGGTAGGTGGTAAAGATGAGGTCATTGGTGATCTGCTGATATATCTGATCGAAATTGATTGTTACATTCTTTATCAGTTTCAGTAACCCGCCAATATAAAACCCATGATTCATGATGTTTGAATATGCGGATAAGCCATTGAATGCATCCCTGGGGATATTCTCCTGATCAACGATGATCCGGTTAACATCGACCGTACTCTGATAGGATGCCGCACCCAGCCTGACACCATAGATCCGGCGCAGCTGTGCAGGCGCCTCTATATGACGCGGGATCGTACTTTCCCATTTATTGCCGTATTGAAAAGTTTTAGAATACAGGATGAATTTTGCCTTCGAAGCCTCCTCCCGGTCAATGATATGATAGGCCAGCCCTAATTCGGCAAAGTAGAATTTTTTCGGATCGTTCAGCACTTCACTGTTTTTTTCAGCTACATCCCTGACAAAATCGGATTTCTGACCGTACGCCTTCCTGAAACTCGCATTAAAATCAAATTTATCCTTCAGGAAGTAATCGACTTCAAAGCCATAACCCATGTTCACATTGGTCATAAAAAGTTCCCCGTAAACAGGCTGAATATGAATATAAAGTTTGTTGATGTGCTGAGGATCATCATAGAATGTTTCATAGGTGATGGAATCATCCTCGATAATATTTTGAGCCGGGGAAAGAAAATGGCTGAACAAAAATCCAATCGTAATGAAAAAAAATCCGTACCTGTTCACTGAAATCTATTCTTTGGCAATAAAAATATGAATAATTGCCATTATATGATACAAATGGATCAAAAAATTAATCAGATCATCGTTTACCGCTGACAGCAGGCCCTGCATCAGGAACTATTCAACAACCTCTTTCAGGGCAAATAAACTGGCGTCGACAATCCTGTCAATTTCATACTGTTCAACCGAATTTGAAACAAAAAGTGCTTCAAACTGGGAAGGGGCAAGATAAATTCCCTGCCCGAGCATGATGTTGAAATATTTACCGAAAGACTTTAAATCGGATTTTCTGGCATCATCAAAATTTTCAACCGGGTTACCATTAAAAAAGAGGGTGAACATGGAACCAGCCTGGTTGATCGTATAATCCAGGGATAATTTTTCCAGATTTTCCTTAATGCCTGTACAAATGGCGGTTGATTTTTGATGCAGGGCATCATAAATGGAAGGATTTTTCTGTAAATATTGTAAAACAACATACCCGGCATGCATGGCCATAGGATTCCCGGACAGGGTACCGGCCTGGTAAACAGGTCCGGAGGGTGAAACATATTCCATGATCTTCCTGCTGCCCCCATAGGCACCTACCGGCATCCCCCCCCCTATGATTTTGCCGAGTGTCGTCAGATCAGGTTTTACCTGGTACAATTCCTGGGCGCCGCCTGGTGATAACCTGAAACCTGTCATTACTTCATCAAAAATGAGTACGATCCCGTGCTCATCGCTTAATTTTCTAAGTCCCTGTAGAAAGCCCCCGGCCGGAAGAACACATCCCATATTTCCTGCAACAGGTTCAACAATGATGGCCGCAACCTGATCCCTGTTTTTGTTGATCAGATCGTCGACTGAAACCAGATCGTTGAAGCGGGCAGTA
>JAGTVG010000150.1 GCA_018224645.1 Cyclobacteriaceae bacterium | reverse complement strand
CCCTGATCTCCTGTTTTTGTATATATTTTCATGAATCAGATTTTCTGATGGTTCTCATATTGAATACAAAATTGTACCGGAAAAGTTTTGCTCTGATCAGAAAGAAGTAGAAGTAATCGTATGCCGGATATTTTTATTGACTTCATCGGATTCAACCAATCCATCCCTCAACCTGACAATCCGGTGAGCATAATGGGCAATATCGTCTTCATGGGTTACCATGATGATTGTGTTTCCCATTTCATGTAGTTTTCTGAAAAGATCCATGATATCATAGGAGGTTTTTGAATCAAGGTTACCCGTCGGTTCATCGGCCAGGATAATGCTCGGGTTGTTGACCAGGGCCCTGGCTATGGCCACACGTTGTCGCTGACCTCCGGAAAGTTCATTCGGCCGGTGGCTTGAGCGGTCACCCAGTCCCACACTCTCCAGGGTCCCCTGGGCTCTTTCTTCCCTGTCAGACTTCCCTACACCGGCATAGATCAACGGAAGCGCAACATTTTCAAGGGATGTGGCTCTTGGCAAAAGATTAAATGTCTGAAACACAAATCCGATCTCCTTATTCCTGATTTCTGCAAGCTGGTTCTCGGTAAGATCACTTACATCATGATTATTCAGGATATAGGTCCCCGAACTGGGCGTGTCAAGACATCCAACGATATTCATCAAAGTGGATTTTCCTGAACCAGAGGGACCCATAAATGCCACATATTCACCTTTTTTAATATCAATGGTAATGGATTGGAGTGCATGAATCACTTCGCTTCCCATCTTATACACTTTCGATATTTTTTCCGTCCTGATTACTAAATCCATGTTACTTCGATTTTAACAAAATTATGACTGCAAATTTAGGAACTTTAATAATCCCGCCAAAAGTTATTTATACAAGCGGAATTTAAAATATTTTACAGGTGATTATACATCATCAATACATCTTCTCAATTGCTCCCCCGTTGGTACGCCGATCAGCCGCCAACGGATTTACTGGCCCCAAGAACGGTCCTGCTTTTCCCTGATCCGTGATGAAATCTGATCTTCATAATCCAAATACTCCTCCGCCGTAAGCAGGTCCCTGAGTATTTCCAATCCGTCCATGGCATATTCAGTCAGTCCCATATCAAGGGTCAGGTCAACCATCCGCTTATACAATGGAACAGAATAACGATTGATCTCAGTTGCCCGGATAAGCAGGTTGTACGCAGAATAAGGATCTCCCTTGATTTCCTGGTAATATTTTACTGCCTCAAGGATCCCTGGCTCAAAAAACGGATCCCATGTGCCAGCCAGATAAAATTTCCGCTCAAGCCCTGAACTATCCCTGCTTGCCAGTTGCCTGATTGCTCCCAGCAGGACATCATAAAGATAATTCTGATCATTCATTTTCAGGTAACCCGTGTTTTCAATAAAATGTTGATCGTTCCGCTGATGTAGATCAAGCAGATAACCGATCCGCCTGTAATCATGGATGAAATCCGGGGCAACGGTTGGAATTTCGACCTTTGAAAATAAAGCTCCCGCCTTTTCATATTTTTTATCTGCGATCAGGGACTCCATATATTCAAGCCTCATCAGATCTTTCACCTCAGGATTCTCTACCACGTCGATCATCCTTTCAAGCACACTGTCTTCCTGAAATTGTGGATGGTAACGGGCTAACAAATACAGGTATTCATCCCCGGCCTGTTCCGGAGAATCCCCGCCGTCAAAATTAAGCACCGAATAATATTCTTCCGAAAGAGCAGCAATATCCGGATCTCCTGAGGATCTCAATTCATCCATTAGGGATAATGCATCAGCCGAATTGCCAGATTCGAGTTTCGCCAGGGCATAGTAGAACCTGTCCTGCGGGTTTTCCCCGATATTTGTTCCTTCCAGATAATGCACGGCCAATTCTGGCTGGTCCTGTTCTATGGCAAGTTTCCCAAGTATCCTGTAATATTCATGATTGTTCATGGAAGTGGCCGCGAAGTTATTTAATACGGCAAATGACTCACCGGTCCGGTGGATCAGATAATCATGCATCGCCTTTAAAACGTCCAGCCTGTTCTGATAAAATCCGTTTCCGCTGTTCCTCCCGAAGCTAGAGATCCGTTTAAAAAAGCTGGAATCCGACGAGCCCATAGCATTAAGACCGGAATTATACAGGGCTGCAAAATCGACATCGTTCCTGATGGTATCTTTATCTCTGTCGATAAGGGCTGAATCGTACCGCTGCAACTGGTTCAGGATGGCCTGTCTGTTAATATTGGTCACAAGGGCCCTTGAATCGAAAAATTCTTCCAGCGAGTCGAGATAAACATTCAACCCGGATTTGGCCAGAAGTCCATAAATATTCCCCTCAGGGACCGCGTGGTGCCTCGTTGCATTGTTGGCAAGATTGAAATAATAAAATGCCGTATCGATGATATCCGTTCTGGAATAGAAATATCCGAGGTTATTCAGGATCTGGGCAGAATACGGAAATTTTTCCTGCCCTTCCCTTAACTTAAATAATCCTTCAAAGTATTGATTATTCTTGAGAAAAATATTGCTCAGATTCACATAGGCATAATCGGTCGGTCTTTTCAGCAGTGAATTTTCAAAATAATACGCTTCATCGAGTTTATCACGCTGTAAACGTCCGATGGTAGCCATGGCATAATTTGAACGGTGATTCTGATATTCAAAATCACTCGCCCGTTCATAATACTCCCTGGCCAGGTCAAGCTGGCCTTCATTCAGATACAGATCCCCGACCTGGTTATAATAACCGGCCAGCAGCTGATAATATGGAAAAAATTCTGCCTGAAAAAAGAGGAAACCGGCAGTGAGCACCCCTCCCAACCGGAACACGAAAAAAGGAAATATCCGGCTCTGATATACCACCTTCACCACCCTGAAATTCCGGGCGATCATGGGTCCGAAATTGGCGATGACATAGATGAAAAAAAGTATACTGAAACCTATCTGGCTGTACAGTATGGCATCTTCAAAGGCTTCGATCATGGGATCATTCCCGGTCGAGAAAACATAGGCAATGGTGATGAACGTTATACAGGCGAATCCAAGATAGGATAAGGCCCCCGACGGATAAAATGGAAATATCTCCCGGTAAAGTTCTTCGCGTTTTCTGAATGACCATAATCCGATGACCGAAGCCACGATCAGGATTAAAAAAGGATTGAGATATATAATGTCCCACTGGATCTGCCGGGTATAATTAAGATATGTGATGATCACATACAGGATGTATATCAGGGAAATAAAAATAAAATGGGCAAGACTGTGTTTGCTGCCGGTGGTGCTGGCACTGGTGGTAAGGAATAAAAAACCATAGATAAGCTCATGGGCGACAGAGAGGATAAACAGCACAGCAATGATTACCGGTGCATAGATCCCATTGTTTGCCAGGTAGAGAAATGGCCTGTTTACGCCTGCATAAAAGTAAAAGAGGATAGCGATCACCACCGAGATCATGGTAAAGACAAGGAATCTTTTAAAAACAGGTATGTTGGGATTGAATTCCCTGAAATAATAACCGGCAGTCAGGTACAGGCCAAGGATGATGATCAGGGCCGATTTATCCCCCTGGTTGAAAAGATTGATCTGTCCCATGTTGAATAATACCATGAATCCGATAAAGCCTCCCATTCCGGCATAAAACCAGAATTTATTGATGCCGGGAAGGATTGCCATTACGAGATTGATGGACAGGGTTAGAAAGACCAGGTAGATATAGGCATATACAGGTTGGATCGTCAGGTTGGAACCCTGGAAATACTGGAATACGATAAAATTATCCAATGGAATGTCCAGCCGGAGGTTGCCGACACGAAAATCATGAACACTGGTTTTTAATCGCTCCAGATTATCGATTACCTCCCAGTGAATCACATTGTCCACACCGGTGATCATAGCGTAAACAAGCCATAAAAGGGAAATAATGACGACCGTTAGAAAAAAAAGGAATATATTTCTGTCTGTCCTGTACCAGCCGTCCCAGAAAAACAATTTTTTCATTTCCCTCCTCAGTCTTTGATTTTGGGTACTTTTATATAATTACTGTCACTGGCAGGTGCATTTTTTAATGCTTTTTCATGATCCAGGTGGCCTTTGACCTCATCCTCGCGGAGCATGTTCGATTCAAGGCTCATGTTAGTCAGGGGCTCCACCCCATCGGTGTTAATTTCATTAAGTTTTTCAACCCAGGTCAAAATATCACTCAGACTTTCCAGCATCGATTCCTCATTCTCTTCATTTATTTCCAGCCTGGCCAGATGGGCGATCTTTTTTAAGGTATTTTTATCGACTTTCATGCTGACAAAATAATAGATTTACCCTGTAAAGGATCAATTTGTTTTCCTGTAAAACAAATTTTTGCCAGAAATATCCGAGCCGGTATGCCTGCAGGCAGGTTATTCCACCACCACTTCACGGGATCGTTACCGGCTCCTTCCCCTGCACAATCTTCAGACTGATTCTCCTGAACCTGTAAATCAGCAAAGCGGCAGTTACCGTTAACCCGGTCAGAAGCCCGATCCAAATCCCGCTCGCTCCGAAATCGAGATAAATGCCAAAAAAATAACCGATCGGAAGAGCGAGGATCCAATAGGCAAGCAGCGTGACAAGTGTTGGGATTTTCACGTCGGCCATTCCACGTAGCGCTCCAAGGCCGACAACCTGCAAGCCATCTGAAATCTGAAAAACCGCAGCAATCAGAATCAGCCTGGAGGCTAGATTGATCACCTCCTGGTCATCGATGTACCAGGTGGGCAGATAACCATTCAGGACAATCAGGGCAATGGCGCTTATCCCCATAAAAGCTGCACCCATGAGGAATCCCGTAAAGCCCACCTTCCGCAGCATGATGGCATCATTTTTCCCCATCTGATTCCCGACACGGATGGTGGTGGCGGTGGCAATTCCGGTAGCCATCATATAACTGATGGATGCCAGGCTGATGGCGATCTGATGCGCTGCCAGTGCTGATGTACCTATCCAGCCGACCATAATGGCCGCCAGGCTGAATGCACCCACTTCGAAAATAAACTGGAAACCGGAGGGCAATCCTATACTCAGAATTCTGCGGATGATCATCATGTCAACGCCCGACTTTTCATAATGGCTCCAGTAAATTTTAAACCGGTGATGATAATATACAAAAATAATCATGATCACAGCCATAATGATCCGTGCAATCAGGGTGGCAATTCCTGCACCCAGCAGACCCATGGCCGGGAACCCCAATTTTCCGAAGATCAGGATATAGTTCAACAGAATGTTAATGATATTACCGGAAACAGTGACCATCATGGCCTGTTTTGTCAGTGACAAACCTTCGGCAAACTGCCTGATGGTCTGAAAGATCATGAAGGGAATGACAGACAATGAAATGACCAGGAAATAGGGAACCGCCAGAACAACAACCTGTTCAGGTTGTCCGAGATATGGAAAGATCAGCGAGGTGATTATCAAAACAGCCAGCAGCAGAATGGATGATCCCAGGTTGACGATAAAACCGTGCTTGAGTAGATTTATGATGGTACTCGGATTGTTTTCACCATCGGCTTTGGCCACCAGGGGTGTTACTCCATAGGATATCCCAATACCAAAGGTGAGTATAAGAAAGAAAATACTGTTTCCCAGGGAAGCACCGGCAAGCGAATCTTTTCCGATCTGTCCAACCATCATACTATCCACAACACCGACCATCACCTGGCCAAGCTGGCTGAGCATGACCGGATAAGCAAGGTTCAGGGTAATTTTTGACTGATTAAAAATATCCCGGATTTTCATTTTATCGATTCAGGCCAGGCGCAATTTTACCGGTCGCCTACAGGTTTAAAATGATCAAGGGCTTTCAGCCTCGAAAGCAATGGTGGATGAGAATAATTCACGAATACATACCAGGGATGCGGAGTAAGGTTACCCAGGTTATGGGTTGACAGTTTTTTCAAGGCCTCCTGCAGGGGTCCTGCCTGATAGGTTTCCGCCGCATATGCATCGGCCTGATATTCGTTCTTCCGGCTTATCATATTCATCAGGATCCCGGTAAGGGTTGAGATCGGTGAAAACAGGATGAAGAATGCGATCAGGTTCAGGTGGATCGCCAGCTGTTCACCTCCGAAAGCCATCGATAAATCAGGATTGAAGATCATCAACGACATGATAAATAAAATGATCCCGGTCTGCAGGATGGATGCGAAATAGGTTTGGATGATGTGCTTTTTTTTATAATGACCCACCTCATGAGCCAGTACCGCCACCAGTTCCTCAATGGAATGATTGTTGATCAGGGTATCGAAAAGTACGATCTTTTTCTTTTTACCAAGACCTGAAAAATAGGCATTAGCCTTGGTGGATCTCCTGGACCCATCGATAACAAAAATATTGTCCAGGGGGAAATTCACCTTCCGGCTGTAACCGAATATGGCCTTTTTCAGTTCATTTTCTTCGAGGGGGATCAGTTTATTGAACAGGGGAACGATCAGGTCCGTATAAAACACATTCATAAAAAGCGTGAATCCGGAAATGACAATCCAGAAGTAGATCCAGAAATCTTCACCCATCCGGTTGATCAGGATCAGCAATACGAACAGTATACCTCCTCCGAGAATGATGGATAACAGATAGCCCTTCAGTTTATCGATGATGAAGGTCCGGGGGGTTGTTTTATTGAATCCATACTTCTCTTCGATCACGAAAGTATCATAAACGGCAAATGGAGTGGATAAAATATCGGCTGCAACATATAATATGCCAAAAAACAAAAGCGAAACCAGGATGGGATTACCGGTAAATCCCCTTACCCAGCCATCCAGCATCCCGAAAAATCCGGTGGCAATGAGTATAACCACAACGATGAAACTGATGGTGGATGTCAGGAAACCGAACCTTGCATTTTCCTTGTTATAGGCGATGGATTTTTTATATTTTTCCGGATCGTAAATCCCCTTCATCCGTTCCGGAACAACGTTTTCAAGGTTGCGGTAATTCAGTATTCCAAGGATTTTTTCAAACAGAAATTCCGCACTGATGATAATGATATACAATACCAGTAAAAATTCCGGTTTCATAGGTCTGGATCGTTCTGATTAGATCTGAGGCGCCAGCATTTTGTTTCTCAGGATCGTGTTTTTCCTGTCGGGGCCCATGGAGATGATTTCGATGGGAACCCGCAACTGGTTTTCAAGATAATCGATATATATTCTTAATTCGGCTGGAAGATCATTGTAAACATTGGATGTAAAATCCAGGTTTTTCCAGCTTTTAAATTCACGCAGAACAGGTTCTATCCTGATATCGTTTAATTCGAAAGGCAGTTCTTCCGTAGTTGTCCCATCTTCAAGCTTATATTTTTCACAAACATATATTTTATCGAGGCATGTCAGCACATCCGCCTTCATCATAAAAAGCCTTGTCACGCCATTGATCATGATGGCATATTTCAAGGCTGGAAGATCGAGCCAGCCACAACGTCTGGGCCGTCCTGTGGTAGCGCCATATTCATGTCCCTTTTCCCTGATCTTTTCACCGGTTTCATTGAGAAGTTCTGTCGGAAAGGGTCCGCTGCCAACCCGTGTGCAGTAGGCCTTGAAGATCCCGAAAACATCCCCGATCGTGCTGGGTGCGATGCCCAATCCGGTGGCAGCCCCGGCGGCAGTTGTATTAGAGCTTGTCACGAAGGGATAACTCCCGAAATCAATATCCAGCAGGGAACCCTGCGCCCCTTCCGCAATGATCTTCCTGCCGGCTTCCAGTTCATTTTTAATGAAATATTCCCCGTTGATCAGGTTGAAAGTCTTCAGAAAATCAATGGCTTCAAAATATTCCCGGTTCAATTCCTTCAGGTCATAATCAAACTTCAATGATCGCAGGATAGCCTCATGTTTGGCAACCAGGAAATCATATTTTCCCCTGAAATTTTCCTTGAGGATATCTCCGACACGAAGGCCGATCCGGGCTACCTTATCCTGGTAAGCCGGGCCTATCCCTTTCAGGGTAGAGCCTATTTTCTCGGTGCCTTTCGATTGTTCCCAGGCCGCATCCAGTAACCTGTGGGTTGGCAGGATCAACTGGGCCTTTTTTGATATATAAAGATTTTCCCGCGGCTTCAGGTTATACTTGTACAATGCCTCCACCTCCTTGCTGAAGATTACAGCATCAAGGACCACACCGTTGCCGATGATATTTTTTATGTCATTTCTGAATATACCCGAGGGTATCTGATGTAGTACATGTTTGATCCCATCAAAACTAAGGGTATGTCCTGCATTGGGTCCTCCCTGGAACCTGGCGACCACATCATACTGAGGCGCCAGAAAATCAACGATCTTGCCTTTTCCTTCGTCACCCCACTGCAAACCTAATAGTACATCCACTTTCATGGTATTATATTTAATTAATGATTAAAACCAGTCGACTATTGAAATTAAAAAAAATCACTTATGCTTTCAGGATCTTAAGTGCTTCTTCCCTGGATTCGACAATTGAAAAGATCTTATTCAACTTGGTAATCAGAAGTAGTTTTTCAATCTTCTCTGATGGTTTGATCAGGACCATTTCCCCTTCATGATTTCTGTATTTTGTAAGCAGGGTGATCAGGACACCGATCCCACTGCTGTTCATGTATCGTACCTCCGATAGATCTACGGCACAATGGAATACCTTATCATGGATACTGTCATTGACGATTTGTACAAGTTCAGGGCCATTATTTTCACCAATCAGATCACCCTTCAGATAGATGATCAATACATTATTTTTTAATTCATAGGTATGTTCCATGCGAATTCAAATGAGATTATTTGGTGGCAGATTTGTTTTTGGCGAAAAAATACAGGGAATGATGGGTAATATCGATATTGAACATTTCTTCAAGGGTATTTTTAATGTTCTGGATCCGGGGATCACAGAATTCGATCACCTTCCCGTTAGGTAACAGGATATGATCATGTTGTTTGTATCCATATGATTTTTCATACTGGGCGAGATTCTGGCCAAATTGATGTTTGCTGACCAGGTCACATTCCACCAGAAGGTCCAGTGTATTATATACCGTGGCCCGGCTGACCCTGTAGTTTTTGTTTTTCATGCTGATATAAAGCGATTCCACATCGAAATGGCCATCACGGGAATAAATCTCTTCCAGTATCGCGAATCTTTCCGGAGTTTTTCTCAATTTTTTGTTCTCCAGGTAAGTTGTGAAAATTTTTTTTACTTCGCCGTATAAATGATCACTCAGGCTCATAATGAATTCAGCATGAAGGTATGCAAATATATACTATTAATACATGAAATTTTACCAAAAGGTTTGAATTGTAACGGGGATTATTCCTTGGTATCGAACCGGATCACTTTCACGATTCCATTCACTTTTCTTAACTTGTTGATCAGAAGTTCAAGATGGATGGTGTCATTCACATACAGCATGATCTTACCCTCAAAGATCCCGTTATCCGTATCGATGGCCAGGGAACGCATGTTCACCTTCAATTCATTGGAAATGATGGTGGTAACGTCATTGATCAAACCAATTCTGTCAGTGCCGATGATCTTGACACCGGCAAGAAAGGCGACTTTTTTCTGGGAGGTCCATTTGGCTTTAATGACCCGGTGGCCATGCCTTGACATTAATTCAATGGCATTGGGGCAGGTGGTACGGTGTACCTTGATGCCTTCACTGATGGTAACAAAACCAAATACATCATCACCCGGGATCGGATTACAGCATTTGGCGAAGGTATAATCAATAATGTCCATATCCTCACCGATCAAGAGCATATCACGTGTCTGGCCGGTTTCTGAGGTAACCTGTTTTTCAAAGGATTTGGCATCCCTGATCTTTGGGGAAAGCCGTGACACTCTGCTGTCAAGGGCTGCCTTGAATTTTTTGATGTCTTTGTGGTCAATCTCGCCATTTCCCACCTTGAAGAAAAGCTCGTTGTTGGTATTTGCATCGAAATATGCCCTGATCTGGTTGATGACCTCTTCGGAAGGGCTCATTTTCATCTGACCAAGCTTCCTGTGCACCACCTCCTTGCCCTGAGCAATGACCGTTCTCCTTTCACTCTTTAAAAGGTCCTTGATCTTTGATTTGGCTTTGGAACTCACCACAAACCTCAGCCAGTCTTCGTTCGGCTTCTGTTTCAGGGAAGTCAGGATCTCAACCTGGTCTCCATTTTTAAGGGTATAACTCAGGGGAACGAGTTTCTGGTTCACCTTTGCGCCGATACAGTGCGCTCCGACTTCGGAGTGGATATCAAAGGCAAAATCCAGGGCTTTGGCACCATTTGGTAGGATCTTCAGATCACCCTTCGGAGTGAATACAAAAACTTCCTCGCTGAACAGGTTTGACCTGAAATCATCCACAAATTCAATGGCACTCGTATCGTTCTGCTCGAGCAGATCCCTGACCCGGCGTATCCATTCTTCAAGTCCTGATTCATGAGATCCCCTCGAAGGGACATTATCCTTGTATTTCCAATGGGCCGCATATCCCTTTTCCGCAATCTCATCCATTCTTTTTGACCGGATCTGTACTTCGACCCATAAACCGGTACGGCTCATGACCGTTGTATGCAGGGATTCATACCCGTTTGCCTTGGGTGTGCTGATCCAGTCCCTGAGCCGGTCAGGATTAGGCTTGTAAAAATCGGTCACAATGGAATATACCTGCCAGCAGGCGGCTTTTTCACTTTCCTGCGGAGTATCCAGGATGATCCTTATAGCGAAAATATCATAGACTTCCTCGAAAGGAATATTCTGGGTCTTCATTTTATTCCAGACGGAATAAATCGATTTGGGCCTTCCCTTGATGGTGAAATTGAAATGCTGTTCATCAAGCGATTGCTGGATGGGTGCAACGAACTTTCTGATAAACCGGTCTCTGACAGGTTTGTTAGCCTTCATCTTTTCCACGATTTCCCGGTAGACATCACTCTCGGTATATTTCAGGTAAAGATCTTCAAGTTCCGTTTTGATGGCATAAAGACCCAGCCGGTGTGCCAGCGGGGCATATAAATAGATGGTTTCCGATGCGATCCTGAGTTGCTTGTTTCTTGGCAGGCTGCTCAATGTACGCATGTTATGTAACCTGTCGGCCAGTTTGATCAGGATCACCCTGACATCTTCCGACAGGGTAAGGAGCATTTTCCGGAAGTTTTCAGCCTGTTGCGAAGTCCCGTATTCGAAGACGCCCGCAATTTTGGTGAGACCGTCAATGATCCTGGCTACCTTGGTCCCGAATTCCCTTTCGATATCCTCGATTTCAAATTCAGTATCTTCCACCACATCATGCAATAAGGCTGAAATGATGGAAGTGGTTCCCAGGCCGATCTCATCCACTGTGATCATGGCAACCTCCAGGGGATGGTAGATATAAGGCTCTCCTGACCTGCGCCGCATCCCCCGGTGCGCATCCATGGATATATTGAAGGCACGTTTGATCAATTTG
>JAGTVG010000149.1 GCA_018224645.1 Cyclobacteriaceae bacterium | reverse complement strand
GAGTATCTGGGTCCTCTTAATTTTCCGGAAATCAGAAAAAGAAAAATTTTAATTTCCCGCAGTTCTGGTGATTCCAGGATCGCGGGAATCCTTTAACCCGAAAAATTTATAATTTTTTCCTGCCTGCGACAGGCAGGCACCCGGAGGGCGGTCCCGATAACATCTGCACTAAGGTTAACCCCGTTACTATTTTATTGAAAATGATTAATTTACATGCAGTTGGTATTCTGTTATAAATAATTTATGTTATGAATAATCGAGGCTAAAGGCTTTTTTTCCGGATCACCAGGAAGGAAAGGCAAAACAGGATCCCGATCCAGAGAATGGTGATGATCACACTATCCACCGGAACCACTTCAGTAACGGGAAATCCAAAGTATTTGGGAAATGGGAATACATTCAGATTGTCCATCGCCTTGACAGGAAAATATTTATCGATATGATCAGGGACCTGCCATCTCAACAGGGGCTCGATAAGCAGGGGATACACCAGGAGGATGAAGATGGAAATACCTGTTTTCTGCAGCCATGTGCTGAAGAACAGGGCAAGAACCATATAAAACAGGATCTCAAGAAAATAGGCTCCCAGAAAGGATATTTTCTGGAATATTTCCTGGCTGATCCCGCCTTCATTTTTAATCATTCCGGCAAATATTCCAATATCAAACAGGATAAATACCGAAAACAGACTTATGATCATGGCGATGATCAATTTACTGTACAGGAAATCGAACCGGGTCATTCCGTTGGTGAGGTTCAACCGTAGGGTATTGAATTGATATTCATTTGTGACCGCTATGACCATATACATACCGAGTAGGATCTTCAGGAAACCAGCCAGGTAAGCAATATTCTGCCAGATATCGGGAAATTTAAAAACCGGGACCAGGCTGATGTCCATGTTCTCCATCTCCCCGGTGGAAAAGTTAAAGGAACCCGAAAGATTATCAATATTCGTCAGAAAAAAGATCAGGAAAAAGTAATGGAGTCCCAGGATGATCCAGAATGCCGGGTAACTGAAATTTTTTCTGATTTCTATCCTTAATAACCGGCTCATTTCGGTGTCTGTAAAAGTTGAAGGAATTTTTTCTCCAGGCTTCCGGTACGTGCTGCAAAATGGGTTGGGAAAATTCCCGCCTGGATCAGGTATTTCTGCAGATCTTTTTTGGTTGGTCCAACTGAAAGCTGAATGATAAATTTTCCTGCCTCGCGTTGAATGTCTACGATTCCCTTGAAGGATTTAAGCAAACCATAAAGGGCATCCATATCCTCTGCGGCTATTTCAATATATTCTTCCGATTCAAGGATCTCCCTGACCGCCCCGTCAAAAATTTTCCGGCCTTTATCGAGTACAGCTACATGGGTGCAGGTTTTCTGTACCTCATCCAGCAGATGGCTTGCCAGGAGTATGGTGGCACCCCCGGCAGCGATTTCAAGGATCAGGTTGCGGATATCGGCAATTCCCTGCGGGTCCATCCCGTTGGTGGGTTCATCCAGAACAAGCACATCCGGTTTGCCGATCATTGCTGCCGCAAGCGCAAGGCGTTGTTTCATGCCCAGGGAATAGCCTTTATAGGCATGATCCTTTCTTTCAAGAAGTCCTACTTTCCGCAGAACCATGTCTATATCCTCCTTCCCCTTCCTTTTTATATCGGTAACTATTTTCAGGTTCTGGATCCCGGATAAATAGGGATAAAAGGCAGGGGTTTCAATGATACTTCCAATCCTGTTCAAAGCGAGATGAAGGGGCATATGGTCAAACCAGCTAAATTCCCCCTTACCCGGGACAGTAATTCCCAGGATCATTCCAAGGGTTGTGGTTTTCCCGCTGCCGTTAGGACCAAGGATCCCGTAGATCTGTCCCTTTGAAATGGCAAGATCAAGATCCTGAACAGCAGTGACAGAGCCATAACGTTTGGATAACCCGGAAATATTTAAAATGAATTCCAATTCAACGATATCTGGGGATTAAAATTAGCTTAATTTGTTGTTTCACTGGGTAACATCATAAAAAATTATTCTATATTCGCAAGAAAACATTCAAAGTTATGCTGGATGCACCCATCTCCGTAGGCGCCGATATTTTCATCTGGATCGTATGTATCCTGGCCGGATTAATAGCCGGAATTATCGCGATCGATACCTATAAAACCGAAAATAAAAAGGAAGATTAATGGGAGTTTAACGGGCCTCAGTTACTCCGGCCTTCCCGCATCAATTGTGATCAATTCATTTATTTCCTCCGTTTGACTTCCGTTTTCATCTAAAATCACTATTTTTAGAAAAATCATACCTGATCTTTTTGAACTTTTTATAAGGATTTACATGAATGTGAGGATTAAATTTTTAGGTGGAGCAAAAACAGTGACGGGATCCCGCCACCTCCTCGAAGTTGATAATTTCAAAATTTTGATTGACTGCGGTTTATTTCAGGGATTGAAGGAGCTGAGGCTGAAGAACTGGGAAGAGTTTCCCCTTGACGTAAATTCCATTGATGCGATACTGATTACCCATGCCCATATCGACCATACAGGTTACCTGCCCAGGCTGGTGCGACAGGGCTATGCAGGGCCGATTTATTGTACACGGCCAACAGAAGACCTGATGCAGATCATGCTGATGGATTCGGCAAAATTACAGGAGGAAGAAACTGCCTTTGCGAGAAAAAAGGGATATTCAAAACATGAAAATCCGCAGCCGCTCTATAATACACGGGATGTTGAAAACGTACTTCCATTGATCAGGTCGTTTGATTTCATGGAAAAAGTGTCGCTGAACGATCAGATTACCATTCAGTTTTTTAATGCCAGCCATATCCTTGGTGCATCCATGATCGAAATGGTGTTGAAGGGGAATAACCAGGAGAAAAGGATATTGTTTTCGGGAGATATCGGCAGGAAGGAAGACATTCTTTTATATCCGCCTGATGAATTTAAATATACGGATATCCTTGTGATTGAATCGACTTACGGCGACCGGGACAATCCCCAGGGTGATCACCTGGCACAACTGGCCAATGTGATCAACAGGGCCCTTGACCGGGGAGGATGCCTGTTGATTCCGGCTTTTGCCGTTGGCCGCACACAAATGCTTCTTTATTATATGAAACTCCTTTCAGAATCAGGAAGGATCCCGGATGTTCCGGTTTTTTTTGACAGCCCCATGGCGTTCAGTGTGACGGAGCTATACCTGAAGTATCATTCATACCACAAGCTGGATGAATCAAATCTCCATCTGAATAATGGATCGGCATTTGATTTTAAAAATCTTCATTATAAACGATCCCAGGAAGATTCGATTGGCATCAATGATGTATATACCCGGGCCATTATTGTTTCTTCAAGCGGAATGTGTACCGGAGGCCGTATCATGCACCATTTATTTCACCGTTTACAACGTCCTAACGATACGCTCCTTTTTATCGGCTACCAGGCGGAGGGGACCAGAGGCAGACGGATCCTGGAAGGCGAGGAAACCATAAAGATCTTTGGATTGGACGTGCCGGTAAAATGTCATATAGAAAAACTGGAAGGGTTTTCGGCCCATGCGGATAAAACGGAAATGATCGAATGGCTTGATAATTTCCAGGATTCTCCAAAGCATGTATTCATTGTTCATGGCGAGGAAAAAAGCGCTGTAAATTTCGGCAGTTATATCAGCGAAAAATATGGATGGAATGTTCAGGTTCCAGGCTATATGGAATCCTATGAATTGTTCAAAGGGATTTAAATAAAAAATATGATGAGTACACTTGAACTGGTGCTGATCACCGTAGCCTCCGTAACTATACTGCTCCTGCTTGTATTACGTTTCAAAATTCACGCCTTTATCTCGCTGATCCTGGTAAGCATCATGGTGGGCCTGTTTACTGGGATGCATTTTGAGGAGGTACTGACAAGCATTCAGGAAGGGATGGCGGGTGTACTGGGATATATTGCCGTGGTGGTTGGGATCGGTGCCATATTCGGGGAAATTTTACAGGATACAGGCGGTGTGGAGTCCCTTGCCAGGTCGATGCTTAAAAAATTCGGTGAAAAAAAATCATCATGGGCTTTGATGACCTCCGGATTCCTGATTGCCATTCCGGTATTTTTTGAAGTTGGATTTATCATCCTGGTCCCGATGGCTTTTGCCCTGGCAAGGAAAACAGGGAAATCAGTCCTTTATTACGCTATCCCCATGATGGCAGGACTTGCAGTTACCCACGCTTTTATTCCACCTACGCCGGGACCCATAGCCGTGGCTCAGATCATCGATGTACCCCTGGGATGGATCATTATATTTGGTTTTATCATTGGTTTTCCAACCGCCATCGTCGCCGGACCCTTGTTTGGCAAATACATTTCACAAAAGATCTTCCTTGAACCACCGGAGATCGATCCGGATCTTCAGGATATAACGGATAAAAAATCGGATCTTCCTCCCTACCAGTGGATCATTGCACTGATCTGTATTCCCCTGTTTCTGATCCTCATAAGAACACTGATAGAACTGGGATACAATGAAGGATGGATGGCCGGAAATACCTTCTGGGATGCCCTCCGGTTTATCGGACATCCCTTCATTGCCCTCCTGATCGCCACATTGCTGGCAGGATACGTTGTCGGCATAAGAAGGGGTTATACGGCCGATCAGATCATGCGGGTGGCGAATGCAGCATTATCTCCCGCAGGCCTGATCATTCTCGTCACAGGTGCGGGGGGGGTATTCAAGGAGATCCTGGTAGATAGTGGCGTGGGTGAATCCCTGGCCAACATACTCACTGAATACAGCATTTCGCCAGTAATCCTGGCCTATATTATTTCCATTGTTGTCAGGGTGACCCAGGGTTCAGCAACGGTGGCCATGATCACCGCCGCCGGCATGATCGCTCCGGTGGTCGAGGTGATTGATTTTTCGGATATTGAGAAATCCCTGATCGTTATTGCCATTGCCTCTGGATCAACCATGTTATCCCATGTAAATGACAGCGGGTTCTGGCTGGTAGGCAAATATCTTAACATGTCGGAAAAACAGACTCTGAAATCATGGACGGTGATGGAATCGCTGATATCAGCATTTTCCTTTATCATTGTCCTCATTCTGGCATGGATCTTTGGCTGATCATTGATTCGTTTTCATTTTGAGCCTTAGTATATTAATGGCCTCCTGCAGGTTTTTCAGCTTGATTACCGTTATGTTCCTGTCATTCCTTTTTATACTGTCATAGTACTTATTAACCGAAATTGATGTTACGAGACTTTCAGGTATAATTAAAAATATCGTTTCTACCTCCGTTGTATCCGTAAATTGCCGGTTGAATTTTTCACCTAACCAGATATGATGTTTTTCCGGCAGGATGGATATCGCACCGAAGGCATCAATGATTAAATTTTTCACCCGATGATCGATGCAGAAATCCATCATAAAATAGAGCATAGACTGAAACTCATGAAGGGGGCAATTGGCAATACGCCAATCCTCCCTGACAACCCTCAATTCAGGGTTCCAGTATAAACTGCAGAATTCAGTCTGATATATCTGCTCTTCCATTGCTTTGGTTGTAGGTGCAAAATTGAATAAACAGAATATTTTTTGTATTTTCTAATTATACGACCAGTTAAAACAGGGGTTTAATAAATTATTCAGAAGGTTTGTACAGTTGTCGATCGGTAAAAGCACAAAAAAACCTCCGTCTCCAGGAAACCATCGCTGTCGAATATTGTTCAAGAATTGCGGAGAATAATTTCAAACGGATGATAAAAAATTAATATTTTAGCTTTCGAAAATTCATGTAACTATGAGAATCATCTTTAATATTGAATATTACACAGAATTCGGTCAGAACATTTACATCCTCGGAAACATCCCTGAACTTGGATCATGGGATCTTAGTGGGGCTGCCCCAATGGATTTTATCAGGGAAGGACAGTGGAGAGCTGATATCTTATTGAATGAAAATGCTGGGCAGGAAATAGAATACAGATATTTCCTGAAGGATGACCGCAATCAAATGGTATTCAATGAATGGGGTGAAAACAGGGATTTAAAGTTAAAAGAGGAAGGATTTTTCTCTGTTCATATCCGGGATCACTGGAGGGTGTCCGTACGGGAAGAAAATGCCTATTTTATGGCAGCCTTTACCGGGAACCTCTGGGGAAGAAACGTGAAAAAATCCAGGAAGATCCAAAGAGAACATTATAATCACCGGTTTCAGCTATATGCCCCAAGGATCGATGCCGACCATCATTTCTGTATCATCGGGAATGACGAAGGGCTTGGTCAGTGGAATCAGGAAAGGGCCATTGTTATGGACGATTCCGAATATCCGCTCTGGAAGATCGACCTGTTCCTGGAAGGTGTGGAAAAACCGATCCAGTACAAATATGGAATTTTCGATATAAAGGAAAAAAGACTTGTGGGTTGGGAGGAAGGAGAAAACCGTTTGCTTGACCATGACCTTACCGTGATTGACAACAGCCTGGTGATCAATACCGATCTATATTACAGGCATCCGCAGGGAAAATGGCGTGGCGCCGGGGTGGCCATCCCTGTCTTTTCGCTCCGCACATCCAGATCATTCGGGGTCGGGGAATTTCCCGATCTGAAAAT
>JAGTVG010000148.1 GCA_018224645.1 Cyclobacteriaceae bacterium | reverse complement strand
TGTTGGAGGAAGGGTCAGGATCAGCAAGCGGATCGCCTTTACAGGGGAATATTACCCATTGCTGAATGGAACCGATGTGGAGATGATATATAACTCCCTGTCCTTTGGATTCGATATTGAAACAGGCGGGCATGTTTTTCAGTTGATGTTCACCAATTCACGGCAGATGGTTGAAAAAGGATTTATCACGGAAACGGATGGCAAATGGGGAAATGGGGATATTCATTTCGGATTCAATATTTCACGGGTATTTTATCTGGGGTCGAAAAAGAATAAGAATGACTGGTAACAGGCCGGATGCTTGTTTAACCGGAGAAAAATCCCGGATTATTCTGGTCTTCATGAAAAGCAGTTTTCCATGACACTATACCCGTAAAACAGATTTCCATGACCCTCAGCCGATCATATCTCTCAACAGTTCATGACTTTGAAAAGGCCGAAGAAGACGGCGAGCCAGATCAATCCCTTGATGAGAAAAAAGAGAAAGCCCGCGAATCCCAGTCTTTTCAGCCAGGTGATCAATTTATTCCGGCGACCGGTCATTGATCAGTCCCTCCATTCGTCGATAAACAGGTTCGTGTCATGTGTACCCAGGTTATTACGGATTGAAGAAAATATAAAGTACACCCATCATTCGAAAAAACGGGAAAGGCATCGAAAGTGTCATCCTGAGTAATTGTTTGAGTCCTGTTCCATCAATGTTTATCAGAAAATATGAACAGGTAGTCCTCCGATTCCCGGTACTGACCATTGCCGGACCGCTTTCCTTCAGACCATTTTTATTCCACTCAAAATAAAACGTTGATCAGTAAGGTTAGGTCTTGTAAGTGCCTCATAACGATAATATTTCAGGTGTTACCCCATCTTTCATATACATTTTTTTACATTTGCCTAGACGAAAATTATTACGCTGATCAATAATGATTTGTAAAAATAAACACTTAATTATTTTCCTGGCCATCACAATCCCATATTTAATGGCTTGTAAGCCAGGGGATACTGCATTGCAGGATATAAAAACCCTGAGGGATGACCTGTATTTTCTGGCTTCTGATTCTCTGGAAGGGCGGGAGGTGGGTACCCCTTCAGAAAAAAAAGCTGCCGGCTATATTGCAAAACGTTTTTCAGACATTGGACTTGAACCTGAAGGTGAAGAGGGCTATTTTCAGGATTTCCACTTCACACCCAGGCAGAACCCGCATCAGTCACCTGAAAAGAACGATTCCGCCGGAGTTACCGGCAGGAATGTTATTGGTTTTATTGATAACCTTCAACCCACCACCGTTGTGATCGGTGCACACTATGACCATCTTGGACTTGGGGGACAAGGATCCCTTCACCGGGGAGAAAAAATGATCCATAACGGAGCCGACGATAATGCAAGCGGAATTGTTTCCCTTCTGTTGCTTGCAGAAAAGTTTATGGATAAAAAATCTTCCAATAATTATCTGTTCATTGCCTTTTCAGGTGAAGAAAAAGGATTATACGGTTCCAATTATTATACAAAAAATCCGACCATCGATCTGCGAAAGGTCAATTATATGATCAATCTCGATATGGTGGGTCGCCTGGATGAAGAAAATACACTCGCCATCAATGGAACCGGAACTTCACCGGAATGGATGCCGGCCATTGAATCGATCGGGATGGATAGCCTTAAGATCGTAACCCGGGAATCGGGTATCGGCCCCTCGGACCATACCTCTTTTTACCTTAAGGATATTCCCGTGCTTCATTTTTTCACAGGAACGCATGAGGATTACCATAAACCTACTGATGATGCCGATAAGATCAATTATGGAGGCCTTTATGCAGTCACTGCCTTTATTGATTCCCTGGTCACAGCACTTGATGATAACCAGAAACTTGCCTTCACCAGAACAAAGGATGAATCAAGGGACACACCGCGATTTAAAGTAACCCTGGGAGTGGTACCGGATTATCTATTCGACGGTAAGGGAATGAGGATTGACGGTGTTTCCGATGACCGTCCAGCACAGAAAGCCGGACTTCAGGCCGGTGATGTCGTCATTAAACTGGGAGATACCGAGGTGACTGACATGATGAGTTATATGACGGCATTGTCAAATTTTAGTCAAGATGACACCACGACGGTGGTTGTAAGGCGGGGTGTCGAAGAATTATCCTATCCTATAAAATTTTGAATTTTCATGCCAAATATTTTAATTCTCGGAGCAGGACGCGTCGGAAGTGCCATTGCAAGGGATCTGGCTCAATATTTTCATGTTTTGGCGGTTGATCGTGAAGGATCGCAGCTGGATACCCTCCGTAAAATCAACTCCGCCATAAAAATTCTAAAAACCGATCTCGTCAGGGAGGATTTTAAACAATTGCTTAAACCGGCTGACCTCGTGATCTCTGCTGTACCGGGTTACCTTGGATTCCAAACCCTGAAAAAGATCATTGAAGCAGGAAAAAATGTGGTTGATATTTCTTTTTTTCCGGAAGATCCCTTCGCACTTGATGACCTGGCGAGGAAATATGGAACAAAAGCCGTCGTGGATTGCGGTGTGGCCCCTGGTATGGGAAACATCATCCTGGGAAGATATAACCGGATCATAAAAATAGACAGTTATGAATGCCTGGTAGGCGGGCTGCCTGAAAAACGTGAATGGCCATGGCAGTATAAAGCGGTCTTTTCACCGATTGATGTGATAGAAGAATATGTTCGCCCGGCAAGGATTGTATCCGGAGGGAAAACAATCATCCGGGAAGCCTTATCCGACCCGGAATATATCGAATTTGATGAAATAGGAACCCTGGAGTCATTCAATACGGACGGACTGAGGACCCTGATCCGGACCATGACAATTCCGGATATGATTGAAAAAACACTCCGGTATCCTGGATCAATCGAATATTTGCAGGTACTCAGGGCTGGAGGTTTTTTCTCTTCTGAACCGGTGGAAATTGATGGCATAAAAATTCGACCCATCGACCTGACCTCAAAATTACTTTTCCCCCAGTGGAAATTGAATGTGGGAGAAAAAGATCTAACCGTCATGAAAATCACCATCAGGGGAAGGGATAATGAAGGTATCAGCCGAACCATTGTCTACCGGCTGTTGGACCATTACGATGAGATCAATAAAACCCTTTCCATGGCTCGCACCACCGGCTATACTGCCTGTGCCGTAGCCCATCTGATGATCAATGGACAGGTGAAACAAACAGGCATTCTGCCGCCGGAAAAGATTGGAGAGGATGCAAAAAACTTTAGCTTTATATTGGATTATTTGAAAGAAAGGAATGTTGCTTACCAGAAATCAGTGTACTGATCTTGAATAAGATACCGGCTGAACCTGGTTATATGATTTCACAATATTTTTTTTGCCGGTTCAGATTGAAATCAGGATCCATTTCCGTACCTTGTGCGATTGCCCAATAAAAAATCTATCTAACTAAACCATTACAACCATGAAAAAGCGAGTATTCATGTTCATCCCGGCTATTGGCATATCCCTGTTTTTTTTATTCCAATGTAGCGAAAAAAAACCGGACCAGGAGACGGAAAAAATGGAAGCCTCCCTGACAGGTAAAACGGATTTTAATGGATTCGGGAGCCAGATAAAATGGGGAGAACATCTGGTTACGATTGGAGCCTGCAATGATTGTCACACTCCGAAAAAAATGACAGAACTGGGCCCTGTACTGGATACAGCGCGGTGGCTGTCGGGACATCCGGCCGGCATGCCAGGCATAGACATTGACAGGATGGAAATCCAGAAAAAAGGATTGGTGTTAACGGCCGGTCTTACGGAATGGATTGGTCCATGGGGCGTATCGTATGCAGCTAACCTTACCCCGGATGGTACAGGAGTGGGAAACTGGACAGAAGAACAGTTTTTCCGTGCGATCAGGGAAGGAAGGTCGAAGGGAATTCCCAGTGCAAGGACCCTCTTACCCCCGATGCCATGGGATATGTACAGGCACATGACAGATGAGGAGATAAAAGCTGTTTTTGCCTACTTGCGATCAATAAAGCCGGTCAATAATCTGGTGCCTCCTCCAATTCCACCTGGCAAATAAGCGAATTTTTATATAACCCGTTTTCATCCCCGCCTGTCATATCTATTGGGCAGGCCGGGATCTTTATTAATTCCCATCGTTTTAATGTTATTTTTCAACAGATCTAACCGGATATTCGTCCTTACAGGTTTCCTGTGCTCCATTCCAAATGACTGTATTGGAACTAACCGATGAAATGGCATCTTTCCGGCCAAAATCAATAGAAATCAATGGTTGTCATAGGATTTTCCCTGATGGTTATGGATTTGCCAGAACGAGTCAGGGCAGCGTGCCTGATTATAAATGTAGATAACTGTTACAAGATCAAAAAAACCCATAAATTTAATCATTCAATGTACTTAACCCCGATTATTCCTATTATTTTTAAAATGGAATACCCATTGTATGTAACTTAATTATTTTCTATTAAATACGTGACGGGGTTAACCCTCCTTCAGATGTTATCGGGACCGCCCTCCGGGTGCCTGTCTGCAGGCAGGCAGGAAAAATTTATGAATTTTTCGGGTTATTTTGTAATTTATCGGTTAAACCTGAATTTGGTAACTTAAAAAAACTATTATGCCGGCAATCAAACACCTCCTTTTCATCAATGCAAAACCTTCCAGCGTGTATGAGGCTGTCACAACCCAGAAAGGATTGTCCTCCTGGTGGACCACCAAAACAAAGGCGGATGCCATCATTGGATCCGTTGCTGAATTCTGGTTTTCAGACCAGTTTCATGATAAAATGTACATTGTCAATCTGGATAAAAATAAATCTGTTGAATGGGAATGCCTCGACGGGGATAAGGAATGGATTGGAACCCGGATCAGATTTACGATTAAACCAGATAAAAAGGGCACTAAGCTTCATTTCTGGCATTATGAATGGAAAAAGGAATCGGATTTTTTTGCTTCCTGCAACTATCATTGGGGCAGGTATATGAAAAGTCTTAAAGATTATTGCGAAACCGGCAGCGGAGATCCATATCAATAATTTTTCGA
>JAGTVG010000147.1 GCA_018224645.1 Cyclobacteriaceae bacterium | reverse complement strand
TCCTTTTAAAATCGCCACGAAAATCCGTGCTGAAGCCATCTACATTTAAATTCACTTTCCGGAAGCAGAGCATTGCCCTGCGGAGATGAAATGCCGACGTAAATACAAGATGCTTTTTACCTGCCAATCCATTTTTTTCAAGGACATTTTTCGAATACAAGGCGTTTTCCCTCGTATTCCTGGAGCTGTCCTCTATCAGGATATCCGCTTCGTTTACACCTGAAAATATCAGATAATCGAAAAGGCCCCGGGCCTCTTTCAAGTCGTTGTCCAGAAGCCTTCCTGATCCGCCAGATAACAGGATTTTGTTGATCATTCCTTTTTTATACAAAAAAATGGCATGATTTACACGGTCAATCGCGCGATTCAAATATATCCTGTCCTTCGGTTCCCGTTCTGAATCGATCATGCCGCCACCCAGCACAATGCCAACCTGATAGCCGGTGTCCAGATTTTCGATGGGTGCGGGTGGGATCTCCCACATCACCATGGCCTCGTTGGCAATGAACCGGTTTGAAAAGAAGAACAGGTAAAAAATGCCCAGCAGCAGAAAATTTCTTTTCCATTTTTTATTCTTCAAAGTCATTCCAAGGATAAACCAGATGCACATCTGTGTATAGGGCATCAGCAGGAAGGCGAATATTTTGGAAAAATAGAAAAACATAATATCAGAAAACGGATAAACAAACGACAACTCGCAGGAGGCAATGTTTTACAGGGAAAATTTCATTCATGACTGATGCTCTCCTTTTTTATTCTCAGGAATTCAGGTAATTGAATGACCCACCTAAGCACATCAAAATAAAGGGTAATTATCAGGAAAAATGTCATCACCCAGATCATGATGATGTTGAACCATAATGTATCGTAACTGGATCCCAGGAAGTGTTTTGTTGATGCATAAAATATCGTTCTGAAGTCCAGAAGATGGTCCGGATGTTCTTCTTCATAATATACAGGATAGATCTTTTGTATCAGATCATCCCCGTGTTCGACGATACGGAGCGCCTCCTTCCTGTTGGTTACCATATCCCCGATCCGTTCGTTGAAATTCTCTTTCTTGATGAGTTCGAAAATTTGCCTTTTTTCAGGAGAATCTGTCATCAGGCTCATCAACCGTTCCTTTTCCTTCATAGCATCATTATACCTGCGGATATAGACCTTTTTCAATACCTCCAGGAAACGTTTGGTGTTTTCATAGGTTTCTCCAGTAAACCGGGTCAATTCAAGGTTTTCGAAATCCCGGAGGTTATGCGAACCGAATTTTTCCAGTTCCAGTCCAATTTCATTCTTAAGCAGCAATAAATATTGAATGACCTGATTGGTGGACTGTGGATCATTATCCCTGTAATGAAGATGGCAATAATCCAGTTTTGACATGAGTGTCGGAATATAATAAAGGTTTTTAAATTCTGAATTTCCCATCTGTTTATCCAGGTCGAAAAAAGGTTTTTCAAAACGGTTTTCCTTGTACTGGGTCACCATGGCGGCTTCAAAAGCCCATCTTGAAGCCATGATCTCTCCGACCAGTGGAACCTTGTCCATGGCGGTCATCCTGGGATTCAATTCATCAAATTTTACCACAACACCACTTAGGAGGATTTGCGGGATCAGCAATATCGGGATCAGGATATAAATGGTCACGGCGGAATTAAAAGCGGATGAAATATTCAGGCCCAGCAGGTTGGCAAAGCAGGATGTACTGAAAAGAATGAGCCAGAAGGGTACGAACATCCCCTGGATCTCGAGGATTGAATTGCCGATGAGGGTATAGGTGAAGGTCTGAACAGCACTTAAGCTGAAAAGGATCAGCATTTTTGAGACCAGGTAACTGGAACGGCTGAGATTCAGAAAAGATTCCCTCCTAAGTATTTTCCGGTCGCGGAAGATCTCCTCCGCACTTACCGTCAGACCCATGAACAATGCCACAATGATACTCATGAAGATATAGGCAGGCATATTCACATTGGTACTGAAAAAATATTGTGCCGGGCTGCCCGATCCTGATGCTGGGGAAAACCGGACAATAAAGGCCAGGATAATGGCAAGGATCGGGGCTTCCAGCAGATTGATCAGCAGGTATTGTTTGTTGCTGATCTTGGAAAGGAAATCCCTGACGGTAAAGATGCCAAGTTGCCTTATCCTGCCGGGTATGCTGAGGGTTGTGGACAACGGATCCCGGTGTTCAGGTACTTCATTGATCATGATTTTCCGTTGGAAGGTCTCATGCCATTGAAGTGGGGTGACCTTCCGTTGCACGGTAAGTCTCCCAAATTCATTGACAACCTTGGTTTCAATGATATTGAAGATCTGTTCAGGATTTACATTCCCGCAGGTTGTGCATTCTCCCTGTTCACTATCCACCAGGTTGAACTCATTCTTGAAATAGGTCACAGCCTGAATCGGATTCCCGTAATAGATCTGGTATCCGCCCAGGTCAAGGATGATCAGCTTATCGAAAAGTTTGAATATATCGGAAGAAGGCTGATGGATTACCACGAAAATCAGTTTTCCTTTCAGGGTGAGTTCTTTCAACAGGTCCATGATGTTTTCAGAATCCCTGGAGGATAATCCCGAAGTGGGTTCATCCACAAACATGACGGAGGGTTCCCTCAATAATTCAAGACCGATATTAAGCCGTTTACGCTGCCCGCCGCTGATAATTTTTTCCATCGGATTCCCGACTTTCAGATGTTTGAATTCCATCAGTCCCAGATTGATCAGCGTGCTGTTGACAAGCGATGTGATCTCCTGATCGTTCAGATTGCTGAAACAGAGTTTGGCCGCATAGAAGAGGTTCTGAAAGACCGTTAAATCCTCGATAAGCAGATCATACTGGGGGACGTATCCTATGATACCCTCGATCTTTTTCCGGTCCCTGTGAATATCGACCCCATTGATCTCCACCGTTCCCGAACCGGGTTTCTCATTGCCATTGAGGATATTCATCAGGGTGGATTTTCCCGACCCGCTGGAACCCATGATACCCACAAGAGTTCCGGATTGTTCCTTCAGGAAAATATCACGCAGTCCGATGTCGCCTGATTTGAACTTATAATTTATGTTTTCGGCGAAAAAGGAGATCATGGATCCTTTTTTATGCTTTTTAAAGCCGCTGGCGATATCACTGTAAAAAAGGGTCCTGATATTAGGTCCACGGATGGTGCTGCCGGAAGGCATGATCCGCATTTCGTTGTTCTTTACGGGAATATTATTCAGGTAGATATGGGATGATCCAAGATATTTCAGGAAATAGGTTCCCGAATAATTATCCAGTCCGAGGCAGGCGATAAAGCCCTCAATGTTGGGATTTTCAATAAATCTTGTTTTTCTGGAAATACCGTTCCTGTCTGAGGCAATAACCAGGAACATGTCATTGTCAAAATCCTGAATTCCCTGTGCCATGGCAAATGACTTGACGGCATCGATATCCTCCCGTTTGATCCGGATTGCCTTGCAGATCGAATAAATGATCTCTTCCTCACCTTTAGTGATCCTTCCATCGGCCATCGAAAGGGCAATGATATCCATGATAAGGACGATCTTCTGATGCTGGGTTAATTCATTGTTGATCTGCCTGCTGATCTTTTCAAGTTCCCTTTTCTCTTCCCTTATTTTCTCCTCCTGGCTGATCCGGGATTCCCTTTTTTCATATTGGGTAATGAGTTGGTTGAAGAGTGAAAAATAATAACTGGCCGTGGCATCGTTTAACCGGCTGTAAAGGAAATTCCGGATGGTGATCCGTTCATCTTTGGAAAGCCCGTCTATCTTAGCAAGGATCGCAAAAAGTAGAATGATGGCCTTAAGTAGTTGTTCACTCATCGGATTTTACCCTGCCAGTCGTTATAATTCAAACATGAATAATTTTTCGGGCTTATTATTCAGGTCCGGATAATCAATAGGTTACGGTATTTCTTATTTTTCTGATTTGAAGCGTAATCCTTTCAAGCGTTTTATCTGAAAGCACCACATTGGTCCGGTTTTCGGATAAAGGGTCCTGAATATCAAGCGCCTCATAATTCTTTTTTAATTCCTCCATGCTGTTGATCAATCCGGATATCCAGTCATCCTTGTCTTCGATGTTGTTCAGCAAGCCGATCATGTCGTTAAGAGGTTCTTCCTGGTTGAGGATCATTCGGATGAGTGGGGTAAGAACAAGGTTCCTGGAGTCTTCAGGAAGCATGTCGCCTGGATAGGTATCCACAAGCTGGGTGGAAATATACAGGCCTTCGATGAAGGTACCTGTGATGATCAGTGCAGCGATATTACTCCTTTCATTTTCATTCAGAAATTCATCACTTTCCCTGATCACCCGGTTGATGATGCTGGCAAGGGTATCCTTATTGTCAAGGTTTGATTCAAACTGTCGTACCACGGTTGGGTCAATGGCATTCTGAATGCCGATGGATTCTCCAAGTTCAAGACTGACCTCCATATAATTGAGGGCTTCCTGTACCTTCTCATAGGTTACCAGATAACCGATATCGGTGGTATAGACCCCAAGGTTCAGGGCAGCCACTTTATTACTGGCCGTATATTTTTTTGCCTTGTCGAGGCTGTTGACCAGGTCAGGGTTATAATTGGCTCCGGTCGACTGGATAAGCGCCGGTATTTCCGAGGGAGGCGGGATCTGATAGATCACTTTTTTCACCTGGCCGGATAATTCGGAAGCAGCCTGGTCGAATTCTTCGGCGGCATCTTTTTCCTGTCTTTTATCGCCGGCGCAGGAAAAAATCAATCCGGCTATGGATAGCAGGAAGAGGCAGATTCCAATTTTTTTTATAAAAGGGGGATATATAGTTGTTTTCATGTTAAATCTCTTCAGTAAAAAAGTCAGTTCATATTTTAATTAAAAGTCCTGGTTAAATATGCTTATGGTCCTCACTTCATCATGGTCTATTCCAAAACAAATACCCGTGGCGTCATAGGCATAATATTTCAGGTTGCCGCTGTTATATTTCAATTGTCTGGGATTTTGTCCATACAACTCTTTTACCTTTTTTAACGAATCCCAGAATCTGAGCCCTACCGTTGTTTTCAGGTCCTGGCAGATGAACTGGTTATATTCAGGATAACTGCTGATGGTAAAAAAGACAACCAGATTGTCCTTGATGTACACTGAGGTAACAGGCAGATCCATGATGTATCTGTAATTGATCACAAAGTCAAAGTCGATCTTTAATTCCTCCAATGGGGCGGTTAACATTTCAGGAGCACTTTCCCTTGACATTTTCGAACCATCGAAGCCGAGAATCCAGATTACATCCTCATAGGTGATTCCAATTTCAATTTCGCCGAATCTGTCTCTGGGAACAATTTCCTGGGCCAGGGATTGATATGAAAAAAATATTAAAAAAAATAAAGACGATACTTTCATTTTCTTATTATGATGGTTTAAAAGTTTCCAAAATTCATCATATTTTACCAGATCCTCACATAAATATCATTCAATAAATGTTCTATGACGAAGGAAAATTAAAATAAATTATCCTATATAAAAATCTTCTCCATTCGAATATTTATACGGATTTAAAGTAAACGTAACCGGTCGCATAATTAAATAAATGAAAATCAACGACTTGTGTTTACTGATAGTCTCTTGAACTGGGAACAGGGAGGATTATCTCCTGATATCCGCTTTGGGGATAATGGGTTGTGTCCGGGTGTAAAAAATTGATTTTCAGCTTATTGAGTTAAGTAACATCAGGATAATGATTATTTAATTCGGGAGTTTGAAAATTCCCGGGTAATCACTACGTTAATAAGGATAAGACGTGATCTTTTACGCTGCTGGTTAATACTGAAGGTTATGACAGGTCAGGTTCATTTTACAAATTTAACACTCCTTGAAAAAGTAAAAAAACTTTACTTTGAGGGGGAGTTTATTGTCGCCATACGGTATTATAAATTCAAGATCAACCTATACCTTTACCAGGGCTTTTTTGTTGAGGTCTTTTTTAACCATAAAGAGGACAGGATCGATAAAATTGAGATATTTAATGCAGATGCCT
>JAGTVG010000146.1 GCA_018224645.1 Cyclobacteriaceae bacterium | reverse complement strand
CGGTTAGTAAAATCCCCTGCGTTCGCTAATACCTGGGTCGTTTCCTAAACCTTCCAGCAATTTTTGCCTTTCTCTGTGTTCTCCGCAAACTTTTAAGATCCTCTGCGCGCTTAAAGTCCCTTGTTTCCCCGCGTCCCCGGCGGTTTAATTCCTCTGCGTTCTTACAGTCCCGTAAATACCAATGTCCGTACCTGCGTCCTCCGTGGTTATGAATCCTATCCCCGGTTATATGCCGGACACATACATACTTTCCTGAAATTTAGTAATTTTGCCGGATGGAAATGGTCAAAAAAGACATACGCCAATTCAGCCGGGTAGGTCTGCTGGAGGTAATGACGGAACTGGGGGAAAAACCCTACAGGGCTAAACAGATTTATGAATGGATCTGGAGTAAATCCGCAACAAGTTTCGACGAAATGACGAATATTTCCAAATCATTCCGGTCACAGTTGAAAGCACATTTTGAATTCCTCCCTATCCGGAAAGATATTCAGCAAACCAGCCATGACGGTACCGTTAAAGCCTCTTTCCGGTTATTCGATGAGAATCTCATCGAAGGTGTCCTGATACCGTCAGATCACCGGATGACGGCCTGCATCTCGTCCCAGGTGGGTTGCTCCCTTTCCTGTGCATTCTGCGCTACAGGATACCTGGAAAGAAAACGAAATCTTACACCGGCTGAAATTTATGACCAGGTGATCCAGATAAACCTTATGGCCCTCGATATTTATAAACTGCCGTTGACCAATATTGTCTTGATGGGAATGGGCGAACCCCTTTTAAACTATCCTAATGTGATGCAGGCAATCGATCACCTGATATCACCGGAAGGTTTGGGCATGTCATCCCGGAGGATCACACTTTCCACAGCCGGGATCGCTAAAATGATCAGAAAACTGGCCGATGACGAAGTCCGGTTTAACCTCGCTTTATCACTTCATGCCGCTACCGATCAGAAAAGGAACCAGATCATGCCCATCAATGCAAGCAATTCACTGCAGTCATTGTCCGATGCCCTGCAGTATTTCTATCAGAAAACAAACTCAAAGATCACCCTTGAATATATAGCATTCAAAAATTTCAATGATGGCCCTGAAGACGTAGAAGACCTTTACCATTTTGCAAAAAAAATACCCTGCCTGATCAATATCATCGAATACAATCCAATCGATCAGGCAACATTTCAGAAATCATCCTTTGAAACATTGGAGAAATTCAGGGCTTCCCTCGAAAAAAAAGGTCTTAATGTCAGGCTCAGGCGAAGCCGGGGCAAAGATATCGATGCCGCCTGTGGACAACTGGCCAATAAAAGGGATTAGTAATATTCACTGCTTTTGAAAACCGGGCAAAACTTCTACTATCATGCACGACTGGAAAACAATTCAACTGACACGTGATTACCTGGATGGGGTACGTGGAGGCATTCCCCTGGCTGCAACACAGATCGAACTGATCATCAGGCTGGTTCGTGCCTGGAGACCTGATCTCCGTACATTTGTGGATCTCGGATGCGGAGATGGTATTCTGGGAAGGCAACTTTTTGGTTACTGGCCGGAATCAAAAGGAATTTTTATTGATTATTCAGAACCCATGATGCAGGCCGCCAGGGAAAAAGGAAAAGATATAGTGTCAGTCACGGAATATTACCTGCTGGATTACCGGGAAAAAACTTGGAGAAATTCACTCAGTCATGCTCTGCCGGTGGATGTGGTGATCTCCGGGTTTTCAATTCATCATCTTGAGGATGATCAGAAATACCGAGTTTACCAGGATATTTTCGAAATCCTGAGACCAGGAGGGATCTTCCTGAACCTGGAACATGTCGCGTCCCGGGACCAGTATATTGAAAAAGTTTTTGATGAGGTTTTTACTGATGGTCTGTATGAATACCATCAGAACCATAATGCTTCCATCACCAGGCAGGAAATCATGGATAAATATTATAAACGGGAGGACAAGATCCTGAACAAGCTCACCCTGGTCGAAATACAGTGTGACTGGTTACGGGAAATAGGGTTTCTTCATGTGGACTGCTTTTTCAAATTATTTGAGCTCGCCCTGTTTGGCGGAGTAAGACCCTGAATGTGGGACACAAGGTTTATAAAGCTTTATTTCTTACTGGCATCAAAAAGCTTCTGCTTTTCCAGCTTGGTGAGACTTTCATATCCTCCCTGGGATATTTTGTCCAGGATAGCATCGATCTCATCCTGGCTGACACCGGAACCGGGAGCTGGCCTGGTCCTTTCACCGGTGGATTTTTTTTCCTTGGATTTATAGGAAACTTTCACCTTTGGCCGGGGTTTGAAGAAACTTCCTATAAAATTCAGGATTTTAATGACAGGCTGTCCAAAATCATTTCCCTTCCTCAACTGTTGAATATAAAAAAAGCCGACAACAGCACCTCCCAGGTGCGATAATTCCCCGCCGGCATTCGTACCATCGATATTAAAAAAAGATAGTAAAACATAGAAGATCGCAATGTATTTAATCCTTACAGGACCAAGGAACAGAAGAAATATGGTATAATTGGGCATATGAGTTGCAGCGCCTACAACCACTGCAAAAACACCTGCCGAGGCGCCGATCAGAATACTGCTGTGTACACGCTCATGGAAGAAGGGTACCAGATTATAGATCAGGATAAACATTAATCCACCGGCAAGGCCTCCCAGGACATAGAGGTTGATCAGTTTATTATTTCCAAGAAACTCATAGATGATCCTGCCAAACCAGTAAAAAAAGAGCATGTTAAAGAGAATGTGAAAGAACCGCTCGTGTGTAAAAAAATAGGTGATCAGCGTCCAGGGCTTAAAAAGCAGGGCTGAAATATCCGAAGGAAGTGCGAACTGGTACAGGATCAGGTTATAGGTTTCCGGATTTTCCGTGATGGAAAAAATGACCCTCAGCATATTTATGATAATAAAAACAGCCAGATTAATTACAATGATCTGAATCAGTGCATTATCCGGCTTTTTCCAGGCCATTTTTAACTCATCCAATATGCTGTTTCCCTGCATTTTATATCTCTGTTATCGATATCCTTGTTTTGACCAGTGCCTTACCAGGACAAATGCAAAAAACATTCCGCCCAGATGGGCAAAATGCGCAACATTATCTCCGGGCGTTTGAATAATAGTAGAATATAATTCATATAGTCCATATAATAAAACGAAATATTTCGCTTTTATTGGTATGGGCGGAAAAATCAGCATCAGGATCATATTCGGGAAAAGCATTCCGAATGCCATTAAGATGCCGAATACTGCACCGCTTGCCCCGACCATGGGTAGATTGGCCTTCCTTGTATATAACTCCCTGACAATGGCAATACTTTCGGATTCGTATTGCTGATTTTCTGGATTCGCCGCATAACCCTCCACCAGGCTTTCGAGCTGATCGGTTAACTGATAATGATCGATAATAAATTCATTGAATTTTTCCGCATTGGGATCGGTATAATAGGCTTCCGCATCTTTTTGTACCCCCCTGACTTCAATATAATCCACGCCGGCCCATAAGATCCCTGCCCCGATACCTGTAACCAGGTAAAACAGGAGAAACCGCTGCGGTCCCCAGACGCGTTCAAGGGTTGGCCCGAATATAAATAAGGCGAGCATATTTCCGAAAATGTGCCAGAAACCGGGGGCATGAATGAACATATAGGTAAAGAACTGAAACGGATAGAATGTCTCCGCATGAATATACCTCAGTCCTCCCAGTCTGATCAGGTCAATATTCAGAAAACCCTGGATCAGGGATAGTCCGATATTGAGGATCAGCAGATTTCTTACGATGGGTGTTAGTCTTCCAAACATTAATTTTATTTCTTAAAGTGACCGGCCAGTTGTGCGATGGTAAAAATATAAAATGTTAGCTCACCAAAGGGAGAATAATTTGGATTTTTACACGCGAATAACTGATCGATCAAAGATTTTCTTTCTTTTTCATCCATTATTTTACCTTCCCGCACACAGGTGTACCGGGCCATCGACATGGCCAGGTTCTCATGTGTTTTTATTTCCAGCTTTTCCTGATTATGCTTATACTGATCGATGAGGCCTTCGAAAACTTCCTTTTCATTTATATCCTTGAATCCCGATGGAACACCATTGATGATGATGGCATTTTTGCCAAACAATTCAAAATCAAATCCCAGGGAAGTTATTTCATTCCTGATATCCATAACAAGCGAATAATCACCGGGATTGAGTTCAACGGAGATCGGAAACAACAGCTTCTGGATGGTAGCTGTATGGTTTTGCAGATGGGAAAGATATTTTTCAAAAAGGATCCGCTGGTGCGCAGCCACCTGGTCGATCATCATGAGCCCGGATTTAACCTGTGTCAGGATATACCGGTTATGCAGCTGATAGGTAAATGGCAGGTAATCCCCGGTATGCACCGGGCTGACAGGTTCACCTGGGGGAAATTTACTGAAATTACTTGGCAGGATCATCTCATCAGACCGGTTACTGGTATTCTCTCTGTCAAACCTGAATTCCTGCGGGACTTCCAGGTTTTGATCTTCATAAAGTTTTTCCCAATGCCGGAAATCCCTGTTTTGCCCGCTACCCGTCCGGAATCGTTCATAATCCAGGTCCCTGCTGGTTTTTTCTGATTGTTCCCCTCCGAATTTCTTTTGAAGGTCCAAGTTGATGTCATATGAAAAATCAAGGCTGGGCGTGATATTATGCTGACCGAGTGACTGTTTTACAGTGGCCCTGACCAGTCCATAAATGGTCCTTTCGTCCACAAATTTGATCTCAGTCTTGGTCGGATGGACATTGACATCGATATGTTTCGGATCGATCTCAAGGAAAATGACGAAAAATGGGAAATATTCCTGGGGTATCAGATTTTCATATGCGTTCTGGATGGCATGCACAAGGTAATTGCTCCTGATATACCGCTCATTGACAAAAATGAACTGTTCTCCGCGGGTTTTTTTGGCAAAACCAGGTTTTCCAACATATCCGGTAATCTTCAGGTGCGGTGTATCTTCCTGGCAGACGACCAGTTGTTCCTGATAATTCCGCCCGAAAAGATTGATGATCCTTTTAACAAGTTTACTTGCGGGAAGCTGATAGACCTCCATATCGTTTTGATGCAATTTAAAACTGATATGGGGATGGCTCAGGGCTGTCCGCTGAAATTCGTCGATGACATGGCGCATTTCCACCGAGTTTGACTTCAAAAAATTCCGCCGGGCAGGCACATTGAAGAACAGGTTTTTAACTTCGACGGAGGCGCCTGTACGGCATGCTTCCGGCTCCTGTCTGATGAACCGTGAACCTTCAATACAGATACGGGTCCCAAGCTCATCTTCCTTCCTCTTGGTTTTTAATTCAACCTGGGCCACGGCGGCAATTGAAGCGAGGGCCTCGCCCCTGAATCCCATGGTACGGATGCGGAATAGATCATCGGCATTGGTGATCTTTGAGGTTGCGTGTCTTTCAAAACTCATCCGGGCATCCGTCATTGACATGCCGATCCCGTCATCGATCACCTGGATGAGTGCTCTCCCCGCTTCCCGGATGATGACATGGATATTTTCAGCACCGGCATCAATGGAATTTTCAATCAGTTCCTTGACTACGGATGAAGGTCTTTGCACCACCTCTCCGGCTGCAATCTGATTGGCAATGGAATCGGGCAATAAATGAATAATATCCCTCATGCAGAATCAATCCCGTCTTTTCATTTTTATCCAGATATATATCGGAATGAGTAAGAGAAATGATAAAAATATTTTTTCACCAAATGTCAGAAACCCGATAAAAATGAGTAAAAATAAAATGACAAAACCAAACTGCATAACGCCGGATTTTTTTTCCGCACGGCTTCTTCTTCTGAAAGCGGCCGAAATGTTTTCCCGGTATGCAGCGGAGGTTTCCTGATTAATTTCACTCTTGATCCTGCTCGTTCTTTCCACGATTTCCTCTTTTATCGGATCATAATAACGCGGTTGAAAATTAAATCGTTTATTTTTGGGTAACCGTGTGAGTGTAGGTAATCTCATAATTAAAATTACTTATTCTATACAAAATTAATGGATTATTTGTTAACCCCGACTATATTGATGTTTAAACTGAGATGGTCTTCCATTTTAAGATATCTCGTAATGTTTCATGCTGTTTTATTGGGGTCAGACCCCGGGTGGATACAGATTCAATAACTAATTTTCAGGCAATATTTAATGATTTTTATGGTTCTAATATATATTTCATGTTGAATTTCATAAAATTGCATCCGTCCTGTCCTCACCGGAACGGCTGTGTACCCGCACACCAAAACGTGGCATGGAACAGGCACGAAGGCAATAAAGGATGGCATGATCGTGAATTTTTCGGATTAAATATTAAGTGACGTATGGGTTTACGGGTGAAGGAACTTTTTGTTCTGCTTTTTATATTCTCCTCACATATTGAAATTGTAAACAGTCAGCCGTTTTATCTGCCTCCGGTGCACAAACCATGGGTTGACAGCATCATGTCGACGATGACCGTGGAAGAAAAAATCGGACAGTTGATGATGATCGCCACCTATTCCAATCAGAATGAGACACAATACCGGAATGTGGAATTACTCATTGAAAAATATCACGCAGGTGGCCTGGTTTTTTTCCAGGGAACTCCTGTAAAACAGGCAGAACTGACCAACCGGTATCAGCGGATTTCACGGATCCCGTTGCTGATAGGCATGGATGCCGAATGGGGTGCTGGTATGCGCCTTGACAGCATCAGGCCACTTCCAAAACATATGACCCTTGGTGCCATCACTGACGAAAATATGATCTACAATTATGCCGCTGAGATAGCGCGGCAATGTAAACTGCTTGGCGTTCATGTAAATTTTGCCCCGGTACTTGATGTGAATAACAATGCCTCCAATCCTGTGATCAATGTGAGGTCTTTTGGCGAAGATCCGTTACGTGTTGCAGGGAATGGAATTGCCTTTATGAATGGTTTACAGGCTCATGGTATCCTTGCTGTAGGAAAACATTTTCCAGGTCATGGTGATACGGACACGGATTCCCATCATGCCCTCCCGGTAATCCGGCATTCCATCGAACGGATGGATTCGATTGAAATGGTTCCTTTCAAAAGAGCAGTTGAAGGAGGAATGGACGGGATCATGGCTGCACATTTGAATATCCCGGCACTTGAAAATGACCCTTCCCGCCCTGCATCGCTTTCTGAAAACATCATTCATAAAACCCTGCGGCTCAGATATGGTTTCCAGGGACTTGTGTTCACAGATGCCATGAATATGCGCGGTGTCACCTCGGTTTTTCCATCAGGTAAAGCCGAACTTGAAGCATTCAAAGCCGGATGTGACATTCTGCTTATGCCCGTTAATGTCCCGGCCGTGCTGGAAACATTTATAAATGCATTGGCAGCAGGTGAGATCACCGAAAAAATGATCGATGAAAAATTGGAGCGTATATTATTTGCAAAGTATAAGGTGGGACTTCACCGCCCCGGATATCCAAATCCTGCATTCCTGGTCCGGAAATTGAACAGGAATGTGGAAACAGTGAGCCGGGGGATCTATGAACAGGCAATTACCCTTGTAAATAACCAGGATAACCTGCTGCCTTTTCATCTGATCGATACTGCCGGGTTTGCCTCATTGACCATGAACCCTGAAAAAGGACAGGAAAAGAACGCCATTTTTGACAATTATATCCATTTTGATCATTTTACACTCAATAGAAAATTTTCCGGAAAGGAGATATTCCAGCAGACGTTGGCCGATCTTGAAAAATACAATACAGTGATCGTGTCTTTATATGGATTAAACACGAATTCAAAAAGAAATTACGGTATTAACAGCGAGGATGTTGAATTCATCCGAAAGCTTAGCCAGGCAACCCGGGTTGTCCTCATCGTTTATGGAATTCCTTACAGTTTAAATGAATTTGCGGAAATTGAACACCTGGTATGTGGCTATGAAGATGGTCCTTTCAGCAGGTCCACTGTACCACAGCTGCTATTCGGGGCAATCCCTTTCAGGGGTAAACTTCCGGTCAGAATCAATGAGATGATCCCTGCGGGACATGGCTTGACTACCCAATCCCTTGGGCGACTGGGATTTTCCACGCCGGAGGCGGAAGGATTCAATACGGATCACCTGACACTTATCGATTCGCTGATAGCAGATGCCATCCGCGATAAATCCATCCCAGGTTGCCAGGTCTTGATCGCAAGGAATGGGCGGGTCATATTTCAGAGGAATTACGGCTATCAGACCTATGAAAATCTGATCCCCGTAGAGGACAACAGTCTATATGACCTTGCTTCCGTGACCAAAGTGGCAGGGTCTGTGCAGGCATTGATGATGCTTTATGACAGGGGTTTTGTCGATCTTGATAAAAAGATCTCCCATTACCTGCCGGAATTGAAAAACACCAACAAGGAAAACATGACCATCCGGGATATGCTTACCCACCAGGCAGGCCTGTTACCTTATTATCCGTTCTGGATGAGAACCATGAAACGTTATGATCCGGCCAACGACTATTATTCCAACATGACTTCCGCCGATTTTCCCGTTGAAGTAACACCTGAACTGTTTGTAAGACATGCCCTGAAAGATACATTGTGGAACTGGATGATCAATACTGAACTGCTGAAAAAGGAAGACCCGCTGAAACCCTATGAATACAAATACAGTGATATGGGGTTTTACCTTCTCCAACGATTGATTGAAAACATAACCGGATGGCCTCTGGACAAGTTCCTGAGCGAGTATCTCTACGAACCCATGGGAGTTACCTACCTGAGCTATCTACCGCACAAAAAATTTACCACTGACTGGATCATACCCTCGGGGATCGATAAAACCTTCAGGAATGGGAAAATACAGGGGAATGTACACGATGAGATCGCCGCCATGTATGGGGGAGTGGCAGGGCATGCCGGCCTGTTTTCCAACGCTTATGAATTGTCTAAAATCATGCAGATGAATCTGCAGGGAGGGTATTACGGGGGTATTACTTATTTCAGGCCAGGAACCATTAACGAGTTTACCCGGCGGCAGTTCAGGAAAAACAGGCGGGGTATCGGATGGGATAAACCACAGATTATCGGAGATGAATATAATCCTGCCAGTTTTTATGCTTCCGAAGACAGTTACGGTCATAGTGGTTTTACAGGAACTTACGTATGGGTGGACCCGGAATATGATTTAATTTATGTATTTTTGTCGAACCGGACATATCCTGACGTTGACAACAGAAAACTTATCGAACAGGACACTCGTAAAAGAATTCAGACTGTTATATATAGCGCTATCATTAACTATAAAAGATGAACATAGGAATTGTTTGTTACCCGACTTATGGAGGAAGTGGGGTGGTTGCAACTGAGTTGGGTAAAGCATTGGCAAAAAGGGGGCATCATATTCATTTTATTACCTATTCCCAACCTTCCCGGTTAGATTTTTTCAATGAAAATCTGTTTTACCACGAAGTTACCATTAATTCGTATCCCTTATTCGATTATCCCCCCTACGAACTAGCGCTTGCAGGTAAACTGGTGGATGTGGTAAGGTTTGAAAAGCTGGATATGCTCCACGTACATTATGCCATTCCCCATGCATCAGCCGCTTTAATGGCCAAACAGATCCTGGCGACCAAGGGATATAACATCCCGTTTGTAACCACACTTCATGGTACAGACATTACCCTGGTCGGAAAGGATCCATCCTATGAACCGGTAGTTACTTTCAGCATCAACAACTCCGATGCCATTACAGCCGTATCTGAATCCTTAAAACAGGATACATTGGAACATTTTAACATCCGGAAGGAAATCAAAGTCATCCCGAATTTTATTGATCTCGATAGATTCAAAAAACAGAAAAAGGATCATTTCAAGACCGCCATATGTCCCAATAATGAAAAACTGATCGTCCACACATCAAATTTCCGCAAGGTAAAACGCGT
>JAGTVG010000145.1 GCA_018224645.1 Cyclobacteriaceae bacterium | reverse complement strand
TCGCTCAGGATGGCGCTGGCAAGACCGCCCCCTTGTGCTCCGGTGGCGCCGAATACCACAATAATTTTTTTATCAGCCATTGGTTGTTTGATTAGTTGTTTAACAGATTAGTCCGAACTGGAAATCTAAGCAGAAAATCCATGAAAAACAACAGGAAAGAGATGTCATCTTTTGGAAAGATCTCATCTTTTACTTTTAACTCACTCCACTACAATCTCATCTACAAGCATATTGGCAGGGCGTCCCGCACCGGGATGCCAGTCAGGCGTATTGCCGATGGTATGGGCAATCACTTTTACGTACCTGGCTGGTTGCGGGTGGAATTCAGCGATAAAATCCCGTTGCTGCCCACCATACTGGTCAATGGGAAGAGTATTTTCTATGTTTCCGACAGGCACGAATTTTTTGCCGTCCATTGAAATGAAATATTCCACATTACTGGGAAAAAGACGCAGCCAATAGCCATACTGGAAATAGGCGGATTCTATTCTTCGAACCTGTTTAACGTCTTCAAGGTCAATGATAACCTCGAGATTTTTTCCTGAAAATCCAAGCCAGTTATAGGCATAATCATGACCTCCCCTGATCCCATCCGTCAGCATGTTGACTGCACCGGGGGCAAGGGCGAGTGAGTCCGGGCTTATCAATGTAACTTTTTTTCCGAAGGCAAGGTGTTCCTTCATTCCCTGGGCAAAAAGCCTGTACATGGAACTTCGGTATTCATCCGGTGAGGTGCTCCACTCCTTCACGCGGGTGACTCCCTGTCGGACACAGAGATCGGTGAAGGGATCTATCCTGGACCTGATCTCTGTCCGTACCTCCCAGTTGCCATTTACCTTGTGAAACAAACCCCGCTCACCTGTGTATTTTTTCTTGGCCTGTTCCATGATCGCAAATTCCAGTGGCAACCTGGCAATACGTACCCTTTCGAGCAGTTCCGCACTGTCTGCGACAATTGCTTCAGCCTGATCGAACAGGTACTCATAACGGTCCAGGAGCGCGGGAGTGAGATAACTCGTATCTGCCTCATTCGGACTGCCGAATATACGGAGCGGAGCGCCTGATTCAAGCTGGGCAATTCTCATTTCATCGATATATCTCCTGATCGATGGACCGGCGGCCCCATAATAGCCATTCAGAAAATCATTCATCAGGACCTCGACATCTTCACCCGGATTCCATAACAGTTTTGAGATCAAATAGGCACGCAATTCTGCAAACTCTCCACCCACCTCCCGGTTTCCCTGCTCGAACATGGAAGTAACGCCATTTTTTACAAAAAACTGAATATTGGGTTGCAGTACGTGCAGGTTAGGAAAAGGGCTGATCAGGTTGGGAAACTGGATAACATAGTCCCAGACAATAATATCCTTCGCAATTTTGCCCCATGCCACGACATCCTCCATAAAATCTGCGCTGGCAGGATCATCTTCAATGGATTTGTGGCGGAATATTTCAATGCTGCACAACATAATATTAACATTTTCCATTGGGCGCAGGTTTCTGGGAGCTTTCCGGCCGTACTCATAAGCCAGGGTCGATATCATCTTTTCCGGAAACTGCTCAGCCACCTGGTTAACGAAATTAATGATGGAACCCGAAGGTGATCCTTCCTGTTCATCAATGGCCCTGCATTTTTCACAGGTGCAGAAATCCCGGTTATCATTCTGGCTCACAGACCAATAGGTGGCTTCCGGATTTTGAGCTATTTTTTTCCGGAGGTTCTGTATCGTGATTTTAAGCACCTCCGGATTGGTCAGGCAAAGCTGTGTCGGGATCCTTTTCCCATTTACCTGCGAATAATATTCCGGATGTTCGGAAAAATAAACATCAGGAGGGACAAGCGCGTGAAAAGTATGTACCCACATTCCCCAATCCGGCCGGCCTCCCTGCTCATTATGATTCAGTTTATGCCAGTCGATATATTCTGCGTCCCAGGTAACCCTGTAATGGGTGGTCCTGATATTCATTACGGGTATCTGTAAATCATAGATCTCTTCCAGAACGATCATTTTCTGTTCCGGGATTACTTTCACATCAGGACTATACATCCGGCAGCCAAGATATTTTTCAAGCAATGTATAAACACCATATAGTGTTCCATTTTCGCTTCCTCCGGCAATAACCAACCGAAGGCTGTCTGTGATGATGACAAACCCATCCTTTTTAAGGTCATTCAGGTTTATACCCAGATCCAGTTCATCCAGGCGTTCATTCTGACCAAGCACAATTTCGTAAGCACTTGTGGCCTTATCAGCCGTAATTACAGGAAGAACTGCCCCGGAGATCCGGATCAGATAGTCCTGCAATATCCTGGCTGCTTTGCTTTCATTTTCTGTGGGTGCAGCCGGCAGAATGATGCGGTACCGGCTGGTTTCATCATCATTGGTAAGCACAATGTGGGCCTGACCCACCTCGACCCCTATTTTTCTTTTTTTCTTTTTCTGTGCCGATGCGGAGGGGATAAACACAATCAATCCAGCCACAAAAAATAAAATGACAAATACCAACAATTGCAGGGAAATAGCTTTTTTAACCATGATCATAAAAAAATATAAGTGATGTTCCTTAAAAGTAGTTGAAGATAATCATTTAAAATTAAAAGTGACGGTGTGGTCCGCTGAAAAAGAACAACTTTGTGTCCTTTACGCAGGAATTAAGAATGATATCATTTCCCTGTAAATGAAACCGTTTTATGGGTTAAGGCACATATAAAGGCACAATTTTTTACAATGCACGACCGGGCGAATGGTTTTCATGGGAATTTTTTGGAAAAATCCGGATATATTCAGGAATAGAATTATTCATTCCGCAGACTTTCTACAGGATTCGCCATGGCAGCTTTTACAGACTGAAAGCTCACTGTAACAACGGCAATCAATAAGGCAGTGATCCCGGCAAATGCGAATGTCCATACCTGCATCTCAATATGGAAAGCAAAACCGAGTAGCCACTGGCGCGCCGCAAACCAGCCAATTGGAATTGCGATCAGACAGGCCCATCCCACGATGAAAACGAATTCCATTGAAAGCAGGAGTGTAATTTCACTGACGGAGGCGCCGAGGACCTTTCTGATACCGATCTCCTTGGTCCGTCTCACCGCCATAAAGGCGGATAATCCGAATAAACCAAGACATGCGAGAATTATGGCAAGTCCGGCAAAAGTGCTGATAAACCTGGCTGATTTAAGTTCAAGCTGGTATAATTTATCATAATCTTCATCCAGGAAGTGGTACTCAAAAGGCCGTCCGTTTACCCGCTGTTTCCAGATATTTTCAAGACGGGTAATTGTTGCCGGGATGTTCTGTCCATCCAGTTTGATGAACATCAGGTTAAGAAATTCATCACTCAGGAAGATAAGCAGTGGAGAAATTTCATTGTGAAGTGAAGCAATATGAAAATTCTGAACAACTGCCTTTACGGTACCTTCCATGCCACAGGTGATGGTTTTTCCGATTGCCTCCTCGGGATTCCACTCCAATTCCCGAACAGCCGATTCATTGATGATGAAGAATCCTTTAAAACTTTCATTTTCCCTGGCTGCTTTTAATTCTGCCAGATCAGCCTCCGTAAAATCTGAACCTGCAAGAATATTAATATTCATCGTTCTCAGAAAATCAAGATCCACGGGAATTGCTTTTGTCGAAAAATTCTTTTCCCCTGATTCCGTTGTAGCAATAATCCCGTTGGTCCAGCGGATAAAAGTTGGAAGATCATATCCTGCGCTTATCTGATTTACCGAGGGGTCCTGTTTCATGGCTTCTTTCAAAAGGGTATAATGCGGCCGCGACTGCCTATCCAGGGGGAGCACGAGGATATTTTCCTTATTATACCCCAGGTTCTTATCCTGGATAAAAGCCCGCTGTTGCTGGATGATCATCGTGGATAACATCAGGAATATGGAAATCACAAACTGGAAGATGATCAGCGTCCTTCCGAGTCTACCTCCGGAAAGTTTCAGATCGGCGTTTTTCCTCAGGCCCTGTATCAGTTT
>JAGTVG010000144.1 GCA_018224645.1 Cyclobacteriaceae bacterium | reverse complement strand
CTATTTTTGTTATTGATAATTCCAGGAAAGTCACATCCACCCCATGATTGCTGACCATACGGGCTACTTCCTGCCCCAGGTTACCGCATCCGACAATTCCTACCTTACTGAATGTCTCCGATTTATGACTGCTTCCGATGTCTTTCTTTAACGCATAGGCATCGATATTTTCAACTGATGTTTTCATGGGTCCAATTTTTATTTTTTATTTCCGGCGGCCTGATTGGCAGTTATGGCCACCAGGTTCACGATATCGCTTACCGAACATCCCCTGGAAAGATCATTGATGGGTGCTGCCATTCCCTGCAGTATGGGCCCAATGGCTTCCGCCTTCGCCAGGCGTTGGACAAGCTTATAGGCGATGTTCCCGGAATTCAGGTCAGGGAATATCAGCACGTTGGCATTGCCGGCAATTGTACTACCCGGGGCTTTTTTCTTTCCGATGGATTCGATTATGGCAGCATCCGCCTGCAGTTCACCATCTATTTTAATCTCCGGATCGATTTTTCTGGCGATCTCAGTGGCATTTACCACAAGATCAACCATTTCATGTTTTGCACTACCCTTGGTAGAGAAACTCAGCATGGCTACCCTTGGATCAATCCCTGCAATATCCCTGGCTGTTTTAGCCGTCGCCACGGCAATTTCCCCCAGTTGTTTTGCATCCGGATTGGGATGTACAGCACAATCCGCAAATATCAAAATCCCGTTTTCACCATATCTTTTATCCTGTAGGATCATGATGAAGGCCCCGCTCACCACCGATATTCCCGGCATGGTTTTAATGAATTGTAAGGCAGGCCTCAGGACATCACCCGTCGCATTCATGGCGCCGGCAACCTCACCATCGGCATCACCATTCTTGATCATCAGGATGGAAAGATAAAGTGGGTTTTCTATTAATCTGGCGGCTTCTTCTTCCGACAATCCCTTATGTTTTCTTAACTCGACCATCAACCGGATATAATGTTCCTTACTGCCGTGCGTGATGGGATTGACAATGGTTGCCGATTCAATATTCTTAAGCTTGTTTTCCCCTGCTGCTTTCAGGATCTCATCCCTGTCACCTAAAAGAATGATTTTCGCCAATTTTTCCTCCAGGATCTGATCCGCCGCCATTAATGTCCTGGTTTCCAGGCTCTCAGGGAGAACGATTCGCTGCTGATATTTAATAGCATTGAATCTGATTTGTTCTAATAAATTCATAATCGGTTAAAATATTAACGGTTTGTGAGGGGTTGCGAAAGTACGACTGTTAAAAAATACCGATACATCACTCCTGAAAAAAAAATCCTGCCTCGAAAATGTATCACTTCTGAAAAGTTTACGCAGTTCAAAATTACTCAAGATCAGGGAGTTTTGGTTGGAATAGCAATATTTTTTTAATAAACTTATATCAGATTGATTCGGAATGAATATCGGTGAACAAATATTTACAGGCATGAATTCCTATGTCAGTGCCTTTCGCATTCTGGATAAACACAACCTCTGGTCAATCCTGATCCTCCCGATGATTCTCAGCCTGATGATCGCGATCGTTGTAGTCCTGCTTGCCTGGGTGACCTCGGATGATATTGTCCTGTATGTGACAGGCCGGTATTCCTTCTACGATTACGATACGAATATAGGAAATATGATCGAGCTGTTCATTTCGATATTGATCCGGGGTCTTATCCTCTTCTTTTATCTGAAGATCTACCGTTATCTCGTTCTTATTGTGCTCTCGCCCGTATTTGTCAGAATTTCGGAAATCCTTCATAAAAATATCGATGGGGCAGACCTGGCAATGAATTTCAGGACCTATTGTTTCTGTTCTTTCCGGGGCATCCGTGTCGCTGTCAGGAATTTTATTCTTGAATTGTTGATGACTGCCGGCCTTTTTTTGCTTACCCTGATCATCCTCTGGATCTTACCAGTGATCCCGGCCGTGATCCTATTGGTTGAAAGTTATTTTTTTGGGATGGTCATGATGGACTATGCCTATGAAATGGACGGCTTATCAGCCATCCAGAGTCGTGTTATCATCAGGAAAAATGCGGGGATCGCCTTGGGAAATGGATTAATATTTAATATAATAATCCTGTTGCCGTTGATTGGCGTTATCCTGGGGCCTATCCTGGCCCTTGTTGCCGCCAGGACGGCCATTGATGAAACTAAAAACACGAAGTTCTATGTCAGTCCAGTCCATAAACCCATATAACAACCAGGTCCTGCAGGAATTTGAAGCTTTTTCCCGGGCGAGGATCGAAAAATCAATTGAAACCGGGGACAGGATCTTTAAACAATGGAAACATACGCCTTTTCACAGGAGATCTGCGTTAATGATGAATGCGGCCGGCGTTCTTGAAAAAAATAAGGAAGCGCTCGCCAGGACCATTACCCTTGAAATGGGTAAAATTAAGTCAGAGGCAGTTGCAGAAGTTGAAAAATGTGCCTGGGTATGCCGGTATTATGCAGAGAATGCGGAGGATTTCCTGAAGGATGAATCCCTTCCGGTCGATAAGGCCGAAAGTTATATCGCTTATGATCCGCTGGGCATTGTACTAGCCATCATGCCATGGAATTTCCCCTTCTGGCAGGTATTCCGGTTCGCTGCACCCAATATCATGGCGGGGAATGTGGGATTATTGAAACATGCCTCAAATGTGCCCCAATGTGCTTTCAACATAGAAAAAGTTTTTATTGAAGCTGGATTCCCGGACGGTGTGTTTCAAACCCTTCTGATCGAGTCCGACCAGGTGAATGATGTCATTGACGATGGAAGGGTGAAAGCCGTCACCCTTACCGGCAGTGAGTTTGCGGGGATGAAAGTTGCAGAAAGGGCGGGGAAAAATCTGAAAAAAACAGTTCTTGAATTAGGAGGAAGCGATCCGTTTATCGTGCTCGCGGATGCGGACCTTGAAAATGCGGTGAGAACGGGTGTGAAGGCAAGAATGATCAACTGCGGTCAAAGCTGTATCGCCGCAAAAAGATTTATACTGGAAGAAAAGATCGCCGAAGAATATATCCATGGTTATGAGGCATTATTCACTGAGTTAAATCCCGGCGATCCGCTGGATGATAACACACAGGTGGCACCCATGGCCCGGAATGACCTCCTGGAAGATCTGGATAAACAGGTTCAGAAATCGGTATTAAAAGGGGCAAAAGTTCTTTATGGGGGAGAAAAGATAGGAAAAATAGGCAACTTTTATATTCCCACGATCCTGACGGATGTTCATCCCGGGATGCCCGGTTTTGATGAGGAATTATTTGGACCTGTCGCTTCCATGATCGTTGTGAAGGATGCGGAGGAGGCGATTCACATGGCAAACCAGTCAAAATTCGGACTGGGCTCCTCGCTCTGGACCGCTGACCTGGATAAAGCCAGAAATCTCGCCAGGGAAATTGAAAGTGGATCGGTATTTGTAAATTCCATGGTTGCTTCCCATCCCAAAGTGCCTTTCGGCGGGGTGAAAGCTTCCGGCTATGGCAGGGAACTTTCCCGTGTGGGCATCCGTGAATTCATGAATATCAAATCCGTCTGGATCGAATTCTGACGGCTAGATATATCCCGAAATTTTATAGAAAAGGAGGCCTTCCAGTTCCCTGATGATCAATTGCCAGTCAGAATAGGCTTCCGGATCCGGAATAAGAAGTTTATCGGGGGTAAAGCTCCTTTTAAAATCGCCACGAAAATCCGTGCTGAAGCCATCTACATTTAAATTCACTTTCCGGAAGCAGAGCATTGCCCTGCGGAGATGAAATGCCGATGTAAATACAAGATGCTTTTTACCCGCCAATCCATTTTTTTCAAGGACATTTTTCGAATACAAGGCGTTTTCCCTCGTATTCCTGGAGCTGTCCTCAATCAGGATATCCGCTTCGTTTACACCTGAAAATATCAGATAATCGAAAAGGCCCCGGGCCTCTTTCAAGTCGTTGTCCAGAAGCCTTCCTGATCCGCCAGATAACAGGATTTTGTT
>JAGTVG010000143.1 GCA_018224645.1 Cyclobacteriaceae bacterium | reverse complement strand
TTTTTGAAGTAAAGCTTGGATGCAGTTTTCAGGGATTCCGCAGAGGCCAAAGCCTCCAAACATCAACACCGAATCAGAAACAACATCCTTGACGGCCTCTTGAGCATTGGTTACGGTTTTTGTGATCATACAAAAATTTATTTTGGGTTATACTTGCGTCAAAATCTTTCTAGCTAATTCTTTATCAGTGGCCAATTGCTTCTGGAGAGATTCCAAACTTGAAAATTTGATTTCAGGTCTAAGGTAAGATTTCAGATGGACACAAACCCTTTTATCATAAAGGTCTCCATTGAAATCAAACAAGTTGGCTTCGATCGTCCGGCTACTTCCATTTACGGTGGGGCGGTTGCCGATATTGAGCATTCCCCTGTAGGTGATCCCATCGATGGTGATGTGTACGGCATATACGCCATCGGCCGGGATCAGTTTATAGGTTTCTTCAACCTGGATGTTGGCGGTCGGAAAGCCGAGTTTTGAGCCCAGTTTGTCCCCGTGAATGATAAGCCCGGTAAGGGAATAGGATCGCCCGAGATATTTCCTGGCCAGTGAAACATCCCCTTCACTCAAGGCTTTCCGGATGGTGGTCGAACTGATACCCACATGATCGATCTCATGTTTCGGGATCTCTTCCACTTCAAAGCCATACCTGGGGCCTTCTTTTTTAAGATTTTCGAAACTTCCTTCCCTGTTTTTCCCAAAACGGTGATTATACCCTATGATCAGTTTCTTCGTGCCGATGGCATCGACAAGGATTTTTTGAATGAATTCTGCCGAACTCGTATTGGAGAATTCCCGTGTAAAGGGGATCATCACGAGATGATGGATGCCCAGTGAACGCAGGATCTGCTGTTTTTCATCGATGGTATTGATCAGCCTCAGAAATCCCGGATCATTATTCAAAACCATTCTTGGGTGAGGCCAGAAGGTGATCAGCACACTTTCACCTCCCTCTTTCCGGGCTACTTCCACCAGTCTTTTCAGGATCTTCTGATGTCCTTTATGAACACCGTCAAAGGTACCGCTAGTGACCACTGCGTGATTAAGACGCGTAAAATTATTTATCCCGTGATAGATCTTCATGTTTTTACACTGCTCACAAATTCATCGATGGTCATGGCTGAATCTACCCTGTGTTCGCCGATCGCTGTCCGCCGCAATTCATCCAGGTAAGCGCCACAACCCAGTTTCCAGCCAAAATCCCTGGCCAGGCTTCTGACATAAAAACCTTTCGAACAAACCAGGATAAAATCAACAAGAGGAAGATCGATACGGGTGATCTCGAACTTGAATATACGTACTTTCCTGGATTCGAGTTCAATCTCCCGGCCTTCACGGGCAAACTCATAACTTCTTTTACCTTCTTTTCTTATGGCGGAATAAACCGGAGGTACCTGGTCTATTTCTCCGGCAAATGAACCGGCCGCCTGCAGGATCGCCTCCTGGGTAATATCCTGAATATTTGAAGTTTCACCGATGGGTGTTTCCTTGTCAAATGAAGGCCGGGTAGCCCCCAGGAAGAATGCCCCCCTGTATTCCTTGGGCATGTCCTGGAACTCCTGGATCCTTTTGGTCATTTTGCCTGTGCAGATGATCAGCAGGCCGGTAGCCAGCGGATCCAGCGTACCGGCATGGCCAACCTTCTTAATTCCGATGGTATTCCTGATCTTTTTTATCACATCAAAGGAAGTCCATTGATATGACTTATCGATCAGGATCATTTCGCCTTCAGCATATTTTTCAAGATGAGCCTGCATGCAAGAATGTGATCACGATGGCTGAAAGTCCAAGGATAAAACAATATATGGCAAAATAGATCAATTTACCTTTTTTTACGATCCTGATCATCCATGTACAGGCAATGACCCCGGTGATGAAAGCAGCAATAAATCCTGCCACAAGGACACTGCCGGAAATCCCACTGGATAATTCCGGTTGATCGATCATTTCGATGATATTCAACAGCATGGCACCGATAATCGGGATCAATACCATCAGAAACGAAAACCGGGTTGCTCTTTCCCTTTCCACACCGAGCAGGAGGGAGGTGGAAATGGTGGCGCCCGACCTGGAGATCCCGGGAATTACGGCGATGGCCTGCGCAATTCCGATGAGAAATGCTTTCGGATAGGATACACTCCCTGAGGTATTCCCTTTATAGTGGGCAAATGTCAGCAGCAGGCCGGTTATGATGAGCATGGCCCCGATTATGGCCGTTTTACCCCCGAAAAAATATTCTACCTGTTCCTTGAAAAACATGCCCAGGATAAAGACCGGGATGGTGGATAACAGGATCTTTAAGGTAAAATTCAGTGATTCATTGTTTTGAAACTTCAGGAGATCCCTGAATATCCGGATGATGTCATTCCGGTAAACCACGATGGTGCTCAATGAAGTGGCACCATGTATGATTGTCAGGAAGAGGAGGTTTTCTGCCGATTGAATGCCGAATAAAACTGAACCGATCTCAACATGCCCACTGCTGCTGACAGGAAGGAACTCGGTCAATCCCTGGATAATCCCGAGCACAATCGCCTGAAAAATGCTCATTATTTCCCGTTCTTATCCCTCGCGAAAATGGCAAAGAATTCAATGATAAAACCCGCCATGACAATGATCGGGCCAAGCGTGATTCCAAGGAAGCCAAATCCATATTCCGCATTATCCAGGGTCATGATAAAAAAACCCAGGGAAATAAGAAGGATTCCGACGCTCATGAGGATATAATTTTTTTTGCCGAATGCCAGTTTTGATTTATTACCCATAATGTCAATATAATTCGTCAAGTGAAAGTTTAAGATATTTTTTTATCGACCGGAAGGTCGTAATGAATGCAATCACCGCTCCAAGCGCCATGATCAGTCCGAAAAGGCTCATGATCTCAAGTTCGTTCTGCAACCGGGCAAGTCCTTCAATTTTCCGGTTAGCATAGTTCAGCAGTGCATAAAGGAGCAGGGAAGCAAGCGCTCCGCTGAAGAGGCCATGCCAGATCGATCTTCTCAAAAAGGGCCATTGTATGAAGGACGCTTTTGCTCCAACTAGTTGCATACTTCTGATCAGGAACCTTTGCGAAAACAAGGCCAGTTTAATGGTGTTATTGATCAATACAACCACTATGGCCACCATCAGGATGGCAAAACCCAGCAGAACAAGGCTTATTTTGGTCGTATTCTGGTTGATGGAACTAATCAGGGATTCAAGGTAAGTGACTTCAAAAACACCCTGCAGTTTTTCAAATTCCGTTTTTATTCCTGCCAGGGATTCCGTTTCCTGGTATGGTTCTGCAATTTTGATCACGAAAACATCCCGCAGGGGATTGTCGCCGAGAAAATCCGCAAAATTTTCCTCCGTTTCATCAATGAATTGTTTTGCCGCTTCCTCCCTGGATATAAAAACGATCGCCGGTTCATCACCGGTTCTGGCAATATATTCACTGTTCAGAAGGATGTTACGAAGCCTTGCAATATTATTCTCAGAGATATTTTTATCCAGATATACCTGCACTTCGATATTCTGTTTGATCAGGCTGGCAAGTTTCTGGGTGTGGAGCAGGAGAAGGCCAAACAGTCCGATGACAATAAGGGCAAGGGTGATCGAAAAAACCACACTTAAATAGGGATAACTTCCCAGTTTTTTCTTCCGCCTGAACTTATTTTCCTCGGTATTGCCCATGATCCGTCAAAAATAGTAAAAAATTGCAAGTCTGTGGTCAATCGGAAACAATAAAAAACCCGCGCAGGAAATGATTCCAGACGCGGGTATCTTTTCGGTTGCTAATTAAAAAGAATTACTTATTATTCTTTACTATGTCCAATTCCCTGATCAGGGTTGTATCTGTAATCGGGTTCAGGGCAGAAATCTCATGTGTATTGAGGAGCATGTAATAATTGTTCCTGTAATTCAAAAACAACCTCTTGCCGTCGGAAGAATTGATCTCCAGGATCTCATAAGGGATTTCCTCAAAGTTCCCGTAGAGGGTGAGGGTTCCTTCATTGAGTTCGTAATGAAAATCGTATTTTTTATGCCTGAGGGTCCTGACTTCAGTTTTGCTGTAAAGATCTTCTCTCACAGGATTCAGTTTGTTCAGGTTATCTCCGGCGAGCTCATCCATATCAAGGTCCGGTGCATCTTCAAATTCATCCTCCATGTCAGGAACCACCACTTCGTGCTCCATGTTCTTTTCAGGCAGGGAAAGTTCTTCTGCAGGTTCTTCGATCCTGACGGGATCGGTCTTTTTTTCTTCCGCCCGTGCTGTCGGGTTATCCAGGGTTTCCCTGATCACTTCATCCACGGGTTCTTCCTGGATATCCCGGGCATTTTCAGGAATACTGTTGATCCCGAGATCCGGTTTAGGAGGAACAGCCTCATTGTCCATGATTATTTCAACCGTATCTTTTGAATTCAGATTGATTTTTTCATCCGTCAGTAAATCCGGGTTAAAATAAAAATAGGCAC
>JAGTVG010000142.1 GCA_018224645.1 Cyclobacteriaceae bacterium | reverse complement strand
TTTACGGCCTTGTGCAGAAAAGTTTCAATATTCTGGAAGGCAGCAACATCATATGGGCTGGTGATCCAGACGATGCCCGGATGAACTTGATCGCTTCATTCATCCTGCGGACCTCCTCCTCAGGACTTGTAGCTGCGGAGACGGCAGGTATAACCGATGAAGAAATGAATCAATACCGGAAAACCCTGCCCTATGAGGTGAAAATATTGATTACGGGGACATTTCAGCAACCGGAATTGGATTTTGAAATCAACCTGGTGGATGAAAACCGTGCGGCTTATCCGCTTGTGTTGACCAAACTGAACCGGATCAACGGGGAAGGTTATGAAAGCCAGCTGACACAGCAGGTTTTCGGATTATTGACCATTGGGAGTTTTATCCCGGAACAGACCTTCGACTCCGGAAGCGGCAGTTACAGTACAGCCCTGGCATCGACCGCAGCTGCCAACAGCCTGAATGGCATATTGGCCGGGGAATTCAATAAGTTGTCGGGAAAATACTTAAAAGGGGTTGACCTTGATATAGGTTTACAGAGTTACAGCCAGATGTCTTCCGGAAGCACCACCACCCAGACGACCATGGATGTCAAGTTCTCCAAGAACTTATTCAACGACAGGGTCACCCTTGAAGCGCAAACCTCATTTGATGTGGGAGGTGATAAATATCCTGACCCTGAAGGTGATCCGTATTCAAATGTTCAAAGTGATTTTGCCATTAAATATGACCTTACGCGAAAGGGGGATTATAAACTGAAAGCATTTAACAAATCATCTTATGACATCATTTACAAGGATATCAGGTCCACCGGAATTGCCATTATTTTTGTCAGGGAATTCGATCAGCTGTCAGAAATCAGAAAAAAAAGGAAGGTAGATAAAAAGGAGGAAGAATAACATTAAAAGGTCAGCACATCATATAAAATCCTTTTCTCTGCTGGTCCTGGTAATGGGATGTGCATTCATTTTTTACTTTTCAGCCTGTACCGGGTTAAAGCATATAGATTCCAGTGATCCCCTTCTGGCAAAAACGAACACTGTGTACGGGTCTAAATTAAATCCTTCACATGCACGTGAATTGAAATTTGAAATTGCCGATGTGAATACGCCACATCCGAACGGCAGATTTTTATGGATGCGGCCGGCAATTGCCATTTATAATTTTATGGGCAATCCGAAAAAGGAAAAGGGACTGAGACAGTGGATAAAAAAAAACCTTGGCAAGCCGCCTGTCCGGTCAGGTGATGTCAATCCTGAAAATGTTGCGGTTGTCATGGAAAACAGGCTATTCAACTATGGATATTTTAATGCCACGGTAAATTTCGAAACTTACCGGAAGAAAAAACTCCTGGAAATTACCTATTTCCTGTTCCCGGGAAATAATTATGAATTCGATTCAATTACCTTTCCTGAAAAGGGCAGTCAGATTTCGAGGGAAATTACCGGATCAAAATCGGGCACGGTGATCCGTAAAGGCAGTTCATTTGAATTGAATGTGCTTGCATCCGAGCTGGAGCGGATTGAAGCCCATATGAAAGATTCAGGATATTTTTATTTCGATAAGAACTATATGAAATTCAGGGCAGATACTTCGTCGGGAGAAAATAGGGTAAAATTGAATTTGTTTCTGAAACCCGGGCTTCCCTCCAATGCTTCGGAAAGAATGAAGATCGGGAATATCGTCGTTCATGATGATTATACCCTGGAAGATTATCACCCGGATACCCTTTCCCTGGACGGAATTACTTATCTCTCCCATGGTTTCAGGACACGTCCAGAGATCGTACTGAACGAGATCCATTTGCGAGAGGGTGAGCCTTATTCCAGGATGCTGCACCTCCGGTCCTTGAATCATCTGACGAGTCTCGGCATATATAAATTCGCCAATGCTAATTTTATTAGGGACTCAATCGGAAATAGGCTGAATACCCATTATTTTTTAACTCCACAGAAAAAAAATTCCCTTTCCGCAGAAATAAACGCAGTGGCCAAAACGAATAATTACGTCGGGCCGGGGATCAGTTTGAACTGGCGGAACAGGAATTTATTCAACGGGGCTGAAACTTTTTCAGTGAACCTCGACGGCAGTTTTGAGTTTCAGGTTGGTGCGGATTCCATTAACACATCCATTGAAATCGGGATAGATGCCGGCCTGGAAATCCCCAGGCTGGTGCCCTTCAAATTCCGGAAAAAGAATCCGGAATTTATCCCGGTTACCAATATCAAGGTCGGGACGAGGTTTTACCGAAGGGTTGAGCTCTATACACTTACCTCCTTTTATACCGGGATTGGTTACCGATGGCGACAGACAAGGCTGATCCACCATGAGCTTCTGCTCCCTGATATTTCTTTTAACAGGGTCACTGATCAAACGGAGGCTTTTCAGGAATACCTTGAAGAAAATCCAATCGTGAAAAGCAGTTTTGAGGAGCAGTTCATATTGGGGACCGGTTATAACTTCACCTTTGATAATCAGGTAAAAAAGAATATCCACAGCATTTATGTCAATGTTGCCCTGGAATCAGCGGGTTTTCTGACATCGGCTTTTTTTAATACGATTAAAGGACAGGTGGAGCAGCCTGAAGATCAGCATGAAATTTTCGGGGTCCCGTACTCACAGTTTTTTAAGATTAAAACTGAATTCCGGAATTATATAAAGACAGGCCGGAATTCACAAGTTGTGACACGCGGGGTCATTGGTATGGGTATCCCCTATGGAAATTCAGCGGTGATCCCCTATATCCGTCAATTTTTTGCCGGAGGTACCAATGACATCCGGGCGTTTGTTTCCAGGACAGTAGGACCGGGCAGTTATGATTCTCCCGTATCGAACCTGGGTGTGGATCAGACAGGGGATATTAAACTTGGTGCAAATATTGAATACCGGTTCAGCTTTAACCGGCTATTAAAAGGTGCTCTCTTTTTAGACGCGGGCAATGTCTGGCTTAAGAACGAAGATCCTGAACGGGCCGGGGCCTCTTTTGAATTCAACCGGTTTTACAAGGAAATCGCGCTGGGAAGCGGCGTGGGTCTAAGGGTCGATGCTGATTTCGTTGTAATCAGAATGGATCTTGCCTGGCCTGTTTACAAGCCCAATCTTCCGGAAGGTGAAAGGTGGGTCGTGGAGGAAATCAATCCTTTAAAATCTGACTGGAGGAGGGAAAATCTGTTGCTGAACATTGCCATCGGCTATCCTTTCTGACCTGAAGAACCTCGCGGCGTCTCCATCCATAAAGGGATAGAGCGACGATTCCTGCCTGACTACCCCAGGGAACCACGCCCTTTGGAACACGGGCGTCTTTAAAAGTGTAAATAAAGGAACAGAGATGAAATCCCTTTGAGGGATGTCATCACTTATCGTGAAGAATCCTTTTCTCCTGCAAGCCTGATGTATCAGGCCGGCAGGAATGACGACAAAAGTGACTTTTACGACACCCTCAATCCAAATATATCATAAACTCTGTATAAATTTTATTAGATTAGCCGTATCTTACGGATATTCATTAATCCATAATTCATATTCTTGAAAATCGCCTGTATACATTCTGATACCCAAACGGCTTTTGACAGATTTTCACTTTTAAGAAAAAATCAGCGCCTCGTAACCCCGGAAGAGGCAGATTATATTGTTGTGCTTGGAGGTGACGGATTTATGCTTCATTCCCTTCATGAATACAGGCATTTGTGCAAACCCTTTTATGGGATGAATTGCGGGACCTATGGATTTTTAATGAATGATTTTTCGGACGATGATATCCGCGAACGGATTCAGAGTACCAAAAAGGAAATTCTGCATCCACTGACCATGGACGCCCGGCTTATATCAGGTGAAAATGTAACCGGTGTCGCTTTCAATGAGGTGTCCCTGTTCAGACGTACCCGGATGACTGCCAATATTGCTGTTTTCGTGAACGATGTGGAACGGATTCCCAGGCTTGTCTGCGACGGCGCCCTTGTGGCAACCCCTGCCGGCAGTACAGCCTATAATTTTTCTGCTCACGGGCCGATCATACCCATCGGATCAAATGTACTGGCGTTGACACCTGTCAGTGCTTTCCGCCCGAGACGGTGGAACGGGGCCCTCCTGCCGCATACCGCCATTGTAAGATTCGAGAACCTGGATCCTGATAAAAGACCTGTATATGTATCCGCTGATTTTAAGGAATGGCCGGATGTGATATCGGTTGACATCAAGGAAGACCGTAAACGCGAGGTATATCTTCTGTTTGATCAGGACCATACCCTGGACGACAGGATCTTCAATGAACAATTTGCGGTTGGGGATTAATCCTTCCCTTCTTCAGCTTCAGGATTGTGATGGATTTTCCTTTTGAAATAGGCCAGGAAGATGTATCCCGGAGGGGCAAGGATCACGGTGGCAATGGTCGAATCCAGCGGTTTGGGTGTTCCCTTCATACAGTGGACGAAATAAACCAGGCTTGTGGTCAGAAGGGTGGCTACGGTAATGGAAACCAGGTAGGCATACGCCTTTTTTCTTATGTTATTTACAATGAGGTCAAGGATCCTGATGATCACACCCCCAATGAAAAATGTGTATAGGGCCTGTTTCATGGCGGCAATGCTGGAGGGCACAATGCCACTGTCAGAATTGATATACGCAACCACGCTTCCCATGAAAATGGCCCCTATAATACCCAGACGGATATCGATGGCTCTTTTAATATATTCCCAAATCTTCTTCATGGGACAACTCGTGAAGTCCGTGCTTTATTTAAAATAATTTAAATATTATCTTAAAAAAGTACAATTTATCATTTTACAACTGGTTCAATTTACAAATACAATCAAGAAAGTAAAATCTTTTACATCATTAATTTCTTATTCCGGCGAATTGATTTTCCGGGAGATTTCTTATTTTTATTCGACATATTCATGCGGGATCTTTATATCAGGACTCCGGAATCTGGTTCAATCCATCGGATAATTTCATTTCAGGACGAACATTATTTTTAGTTTCAGGATGTAATGAGCAGTGAAGGTATTTTAAAAATTCAGTGCTGCTCCCCGATCTTTAAAGTAGATCATATGAAAACCCTTCTTCTATGTTTTTGTCTTTGTTATCCTTTTATTGGTTTCGCACAA